>NZ_JBSGCY010000061.1:0-37449 GCF_053602115.1 Nocardia sp. NPDC004582
CCGCGATCGAATCCCCGGGCGACGGTGTGCAGGCGCGGCAGCGCGCGGTGGTGCCGCTGGTCGAATTGCGGGTGCCGTCTCGGTCTCCGGACCCATCGACCGTATGGGCCGCCGCCCGGGCGCGCGCTGGGCCGCCGATCTGGTGGCCGCCGCCGACGCCCTCCACAAGCGCCTCTGAATCGCCGCTGACGGACTTTGCGGCCTCGGGGTGACCCTCGGGGTGGCCACAGCCGTCACGACAGCCTCAGTGGCCGCTCCACAGTCCCGGTGACCCACGATCCGGGCGCCGATCGCAGCCCCCGCCGATTCCGGCGGGGGCTGCGGCGTTTCCAGCGGGCCGTGGCGTTTCCCGCGGAGGCCGCGGGCTTTTCCGAGCCCGGGCCCCTGACAGGAAATGGCCAGTGTGACCGTCCTCATACGCCGTAAATTACAGTCGGCCCATGGGAGTTAATCAACGCGCGCAGATCGTGATGTCCGACGAGGAGATCGCGGGATTCCTCGAGCGCAGCCGGGTCGCCACCATGGCCACGCTGAGCGCCGAGGGGCGGCCGCACCTGGTCGCCATGTGGTACGCGCTCATCGACGGCGAGATCTGGTTCGAGACCAAGGCCAAGGCGCAGAAGACGGTGAATTTGCGCCGCGATCCGCGTATCACCGTGATGGTCGAGGCCGGCGACACCTACGACCAGTTGCGCGGTATTTCCATCGAGGGCCGCGCGGAGGTCGTCGAGGATCCCGAGGCGCTGTTCAAGGTGGGAATCAGCGTGTGGGAACGCTATACCGGGCCCTACAGCGAAGAGATGAAGCCGTTCGTGGAACAGATGCTGCGCAAGCGGGTGGCCGTGCGCGTGGTGCCCGAGCGGACCCGCAGCTGGGATCACCGCAAACTCGGCCTGCCCGCCATGCCGCTGGGCGGCAGCACCCACGGTCAGGAGCCGTAGCGATCCCTGGAAACGGCGAAGGCCCCCAGCCGGTTGGCTGGGGGCCTTCACTGTGTAGTCCCGACGGGATTTGAACCCGCGCTACCGCCTTGAGAGGGCGGCGTCCTAGGCCGCTAGACGACGGGACCAGGATGAGATTCCGGCGGATTTCGCAACCCACCGGCCTTCTCGAATTCGAGAGCCGGAGCTCTCGCAGCTGGGGTACCAGGACTCGAACCTAGAATGGCTGAACCAGAATCAGCTGTGTTGCCAATTACACCATACCCCATTGACCTGGGCTTTCAGGATCTCCCCGGGGGAAGTTCCTGGCTGCTTTCCGGCCGAGAAGAAGATTAGCAGCATCCCCCGGTAGATACACAAACCGGCTGGTCAGGGGCCGGTTTGTGCATCATTTCCGACTATCTCGGGCGATCTCGGCGCGCGCCGGTCAGGCGATCTCGGCGAGCGCCGCGCGCAACCGGTCCATGGTGACCTCGCGACCCAGCAGTTCCATCGACTCGTAGAGCGGCGGGCTGATGTGGGATCCGGTCACCGCGACGCGCACGGGGGTGAACGCCTTGCGCGGCTTGAGCTCGAGCTCCTCGATCAGCGCGGTATTCAGCGCCGTCTCCAGCGGGGCCGTGGCCCATTCCGAGACGCCTTCGAGGGCTTTCACCGTCGCCCGCAGCACCGGAGCGGCGTCGGCGCCGAGATTCTTTTCCTTGGCGGCCGGGTCGATGGCGAACTCTTCGGGCGCGATGAACAGGAACTTCAGCAGATCCCAGGCATCGCCGAGCACCTTGATTCGGGTCTGCACGAGATCGGCCGCGGTAGCGAACAGCTTGTCGTCGATCTCGGCGCCGATATGTCCGTGTCCGGTGAGGTACTCCCGCAGCCGGTGAGCAAAATCACCGGACTCCAGCAACCGAATATGTTCGGCGTTGAGTGCGTCGGCCTTCTTCTGATCGAATCGGGCCGGATTCGAATTCACCTTCGAGATATCGAACGCCGCCACCATCTCCGCCATGGAGAACACATCATGATCATCGGCGATGCTCCAGCCGAGCAGCGCCAGATAATTCAGCAAACCCTCGGGAATGAACCCGCGGTCGCGGTGATGGAACAGATTCGACTCCGGATCTCGCTTGGACAACTTCTTGTTGCCCTGGCCCATCACGAAGGGCAGATGACCGAACTCGGGGGTGAACTCCGCGACGCCGATTCGTTTCAGCGAGTCGTAGAGCGCGAGCTGACGCGGGGTGGACGAGAGCAGGTCCTCGCCGCGCAGCACGTGGGTGATCTTCATCATCGCGTCGTCGACCGGGTTGACCAGCGTATAGAGCGGATCGCCATTACCGCGGGTGAGCGCGAAGTCCGGGACCACGCCCGCGCGGAAGGTGGTCTCGCCGCGCACCAGGTCGTTCCAGGTGAGGTCGCGATCGGGCATGCGCAGGCGCACCACGGCGGGCCGGCCCTCGGCCTTGTAGGCGGCGATCTGCTCGTCGGTGAGGTCGCGGTCGAAGTTGTCGTAGCCCAGCTTGGGGTCGCGGCCGGCGGCCTTGTGACGGGCCTCGACTTCCTCTGGAGTGGAGAAGGATTCGTAGGCCTCCCCCGCCGCCAGCAGGCGCTGCACCACGTCGAGGTGGATCTCACGCCGCTGCGACTGCCGGTAGGGCGCGTAGGGGCCGCCGACCTCGGGCCCCTCGTCCCAGGTCAGGCCGAGCCAGCGCAGGGCGTCGAGGATGGCCGCGTAGGACTCCTCGGAATCGCGTGCGGCGTCGGTGTCTTCGATGCGAAAGACGAAGGTGCCGCCGTGGTGGCGCGCGAAGGCCCAGTTGAACAGGGCGGTGCGGACCAGACCCACGTGCGGCGTGCCGGTGGGTGACGGGCAGAAACGAACCCGGACGTCAGACATGGCTCTCTTTCGTTCAGCGTTTGGCGGCAACGGGATTGGACAGGGTGCCGATACCGGACACGGTCACCGACACGGTCTGACCGGCCTGCAGCGGTCCGACGCCCTCGGGGGTGCCGGTGAGGATGACATCGCCCGGCAGCAAGGTCATTACGGTGGTGACCCACTCGATCAGCTTCGGAATATCGTGCAGCAGAAGTGAAGTGCGACTGCGCTGTTTCACCTGGCCGTCGACCTCGGTGACGATCTCCAGATCCGAAGGGTCCAGGGCGGTCTCGATCCAGGGGCCGAGCGGGCAGAAGGTGTCGTAGCCCTTGGCGCGGGTCCACTGGCCGTCGTGTCGTTGCTGGTCACGGGCGGTGACGTCGTTGGCGACGGTGTAGCCCAGGATCACCTCGTCGGCACGGGAGGCGGGCACGTCCTTGCAGGGACGGCCGATCACGATCGCCAGTTCGCCCTCGTAGTCCACCTGAGAAGAGCTGGGCGGCAGGATGATCGGGGCGTTGGGGCTCTGGATCGAGGTGCTCGGCTTCATGAAGATGACCGGGTCGGCGGGGGCCGGGCCGCCCATCTCCTCGGCGTGCGCGGCGTAGTTCTTGCCGATGCAGATCACCTTGCTGGCCAGGATGGGGGCCAGCAGGCGCACATCGGCCAGCGGCCAGCTGCGACCGGTGAAGGTCGGGGTACCGAACGGGTGTTCGGCGATCTCACGGGCGACGGCGTCGGAGCCGTCCCCTTCGATGCTGACGAAAGCGACTCCATCTGGGCTGGCAACTCGACCTAGGCGCATGGTTGGCATCCTATCGACCGGCTTCGACCTGCCCGAACGCGCCCGACCGCGGGGCGGGACCGGGCCGGGGCGCGGGGGCGGCGGGGATGCCCGCGAGCACCGCGAGCCGGCGCGGCATACCGACCCGCACCGCCCCGGACCGAATGTGGAATGCCCTTATACGCAAGCGAACTCGGACCGGCCCACCAGACGCACAAGATCAACGCCCGAATGTGAGCAAATAGACAGCTCGCCCCGGAAATCGTCTTGCGCCCCAGGTGTACCGTAAGACCGGATGTTCAAAGTGTAGGACGTCGATTCCATATAGTGAGACGCGAGGTGAGGTCATGACCACCGTGACGGAGATGGGCACGACACGACGGTGGACCATGCTGGGCCTCGGCGTCTTCGCGCAGACCGCCAGCGCCGTGATGGTGAACGGCGCCGCCTTCCTGCTGCCCGCCCTGACCCAGCGCGGCATGCCGCTGGCCACCGCCGGTCTGCTGGTGGCGATGCCGCTGGTCGGCCTGTGCTGCACGCTGATCGCGTGGGGCTGGGTGGTCGATCAGGTCGGCGAGCGCCGGGCGCTGGTGGCCGGTCCCGCGATCATGTTCGCGGCCGGTCTGGCCGCCGCCACCGTCTCGAACTACGTTGCGCTGGGGGCCTTGCTGTTCCTGGCCGGCGCGGGCGCGGGCAGCACCAACGGCGCCAGCGGACGGGTCATCGTGGGCTGGTTCCCGGCCGATCAGCGCGGGCTGGCCATGGGCATCCGGCAGACCGCGCAGCCGCTGGGCGTGGCCGTCGGCGCGCTGGCGATCCCGGCCATCGCTGCGGCACACGGGTTCTCGATGGCGGTGCTGGTGCCCGCGGTGATGGCGGGCGCGGCCGCGATCGGCTGCCTGGCCGGGATCGTGGATCCGCCTCGGCCCGAATCCGCCGGGGGCTCAGGGCGTCCCGCGAATCCGTACCGCGGGGATTCCACGCTGCTGCGCATCCATGTGGTGTCGGTACTGCTGGTCATCCCCCAGGCCACCATCTGGACGTTCGGCCTGCTGTGGCTGCACCGCGATGTCGGCCTGTCACTGCCGGCGGCGGGCGCGCTGGTGACGGTCACCCAGATCCTGGGCGCGGCCGGGCGGATCGGCGCGGGCGTGTGGTCGGACCGGGTGGGCAGCCGGTTGCGGCCGTTGCGCACGGTCGCGGTGGCGGCGGTTATCTCCATGTCCGCCTTGGCCGTAACGGCCTGGACGCACCAGTGGTGGGCGGCGATCCCGATCCTGATCGCGGCCTCGGTCATCACGGTGGCCGACAACGGCCTGGCCTTCACCGCGGTGGCCGAGATCGCGGGACCGTATTGGTCGGGCCGCGGGCTGGGCATCCAGAACACGGGCCAGAATCTGGCGGCCGCGGCGATCGCACCGGCCTTCGGCGCGCTGATCACGGCGGCCGGCTTTCCGGTCACCTACCTGCTGACGGCGCTGATCGCACTGGCGGCAGTCCCGTTGGTACCCAGGGGTTCCCGGTAGCGGCTGATTCGCGGCAAATCAGGAAGAGCTGCGCCCGTTACGTTTTCGCATCCGAATGCATTTGTGCGATACGCCTCACTATTCGGACGAAACGCCCCACTGCCCCAGACGATTTCATCGAATCCTCTCCAGGATGGCACTCCGGAGGGGCCCGGGCACAACGGAGAAGCCCCCGTTCCGCGGTCGCGGAACGGGGGCTTCGCTCGTGAATCGATGGCGCGCGGCGCGTAAACCCTAGAGCGACGCGGCGATCCGGTCGCCGACCTCGACGGTCGAGGCAGCGCCCGAGCGCGAGGCCAGATCCTTGGCGACGGCGGCCTCGATGCGCGCGGCCTCCTCGGCCTTGCCGAGGTGGTTCAGCAGCAGCGACACCGACAGGATGGCGGCCGTCGGGTCGGCCTTGGACTGGCCCGCGATGTCGGGGGCCGAACCGTGGACCGGCTCGAACATCGACGGGTTGGTGCCCGAGGCGTCGATATTGCCCGAGGCGGCCAGGCCGATGCCACCGGAGACGGCGGCGGCCAGGTCGGTGATGATGTCGCCGAACAGGTTGTCGGTGACGATCACGTCGAAACGGCCCGGGTCGGTCACCATGTGGATGGTGGCGGCATCGATGTGCTGGTAGGCGGTCTCGATGTCCGGGTACTCGGCGCCGACCTCGGCCACCGTGCGCGACCACAGCGAGCCGGCGAAGGCCAGCACATTGTTCTTGTGCACCAGGGTCAGGTGCTTGCGGCGCTTGCGGGCGGTCTCGAAGGCGTAGCGGACCACGCGCTCGACGCCGAAGCGGGTGTTGGTGGAGACCTCGGTGGCCACCTCGTGCGGGGTGTTGACGCGGATCGCGCCGCCGGTGCCGGTGTAGGGGCCCTCGGTGCCCTCACGCACGACCACGAAGTCGATCTCCGGGTTCGAGGCCAGCGGGCTGGTGACGCCCGGGTACAGCTTCGAGGGACGCAGGTTCACGTGGTGGTCCAGCTCGAAGCGGGTGCGCAGCAGCAGGCCGCGCTCGAGCAGGCCGGACTGCACCGACGGGTCGCCGATGGCGCCCAGCAGGATGGCGTCGTGCTGCTTGAGCTCGGGGATCACGTTCTCCGGGAGGATCTCGCCGGTGGCATGGAACCGCTTGGCTCCCAGGTCGTATTCGGTCTTCTCGACACCGGGCACCACCACATCGAGCACCTTGAGGGCCTCGGCGATGACCTCGGGGCCGATACCGTCGCCCGGAATGACAGCGAGTTTCATGAAATCCATGCTCCGTTTCGATGACGCGCGGGTGGTCCTCTCCGCGCTGGCAGGAGAGTCCCGGCCACCATAGCGGGTGTCGCCATGACCCCTTTCACCAGGGCGAATCGCTCCCAACCAGTGGGATCGCGGCCAGCCCCAGCCATCGGCTCGAGCCGGATCGGCCACCGGCTACGGCTGGATCCCGGCCCGGCGGCACTGCTCGAGCACGCGCTGCGAGAATTCGTCGCGCTGCCCCGAGACGGTGCGGCACCACTCCAGCGCCCGCTCCCCGCACGCGCGTTGTTGCTGACCGCCCATCGTCCCGGCGGAAAGCACGGTGACACAGCCGTTCTCGGAGCGGGAGTAGTCGGGCCGATGATCCAGCAGCGCCCATCCCGTCCCGGCCGCCGCGATCGACACGACGACCACGGCACTCCCGATCAGCAGCCGGCGGCGCTCCCGCGCGGACAGCGGCTCGGTCGGCGGCGTCTTTCCTCGCACCGTTCCATCATGGACGCGTCGGTAGGGTCGGGTGGATGTTCGACAACTTCCGCTTCGAGCGCAGGCTCGGCCGTCTGGAACGCAAGATCGATCTCATCCTGGCGCAGCTCGGCATCCCCGACCCGGACGGCGTCATCGATTACACCGACATCGACGAGCTCTTGCGGCGCGGCAAGAAGATTCAGGCCATCAAGCTGTATCGCGACCAGGACCGCCTGGCCAGTCTGATCGAGGCGCGGGACGCGGTCGAAGCCCGTGATCGCGCCCGCTGACCCTCGTCCCCTCGAACGCACCGGGCCCCCTCCACTTTCCGTGGAGGGGGCCCGTATCGCGTTGTGCGAGTCGACTAGTCGAGGCTGACCAGGGCGACCTTCGCGGCGCCGACGGCCTCGGCGATGGCGGTCTGGACCTCGGCCGGGACCTCCTTGTTGACGCGCAGGACGACGGTGGCGCCCTCGGCTTCCAGGTCCTGGGTCAGCTGGGCGGCCAGGATGTCGATGCCGGCGTCGCCGAGCTTGGTGGCCAGGCGGCCCAGCTGGCCCGGCTTGTCCTCGTAGTTGAGGACGGCCAGGTTCAGGCCCTCGGCGCGCATGTCGTAGTTGCGGCCGTTGATGTTGACGATCTTCTCGACCTGGGCGGGCTCGGTCAGGGTGCCGGCCACGTTCAGGGTGCGGCCGTCGCCGAACACGGCGCGCAGGTCGACCAGGCTGCGGTGGGTCGGGGACTCGGTGTGGGTGGTGACCGACGCCTCGAGGCCACGCTCCTTGGCCAGCGACGGGGCGTTGACGAAGGTGACCTGGTCCTCGATGAGGGCGGAGAACACGCCGCGCAGCGCCGAGAGCTCGAACACCGCGACGTCTTCCGAGGACAGCTCGCCGCGCACCTGGACCTCGATGGAGACCGGCAGCTCGCTGGCCAGCGCGCCCAGCAGCGCGCCCTGCTTGCGGACGATGTCCAGCCACGGGGCGACGATCTCGTTGACCGCGCCGCCGGTGACGTTCACCGCGCCGGGCACGAACTCGCCCGCGAGGGCCAGCTGCACCGATTTGGCGACATCGGTGCCCGCGCGGTCCTGAGCCTCGGCGGTGGAGGCGCCCAGGTGCGGGGTGACGACGACCTGCGGCAGCTCGAACAGCGGGCTGTCGGTGGACGGCTCGGTCTCGAACACGTCGATGCCGGCGGCGCGCACGTGGCCGGAGGTGATGGCGTCGGCCAGGGCCTGCTCGTCGATCAGTCCGCCGCGGGCGGCGTTGACGATGATGACGCCCTTCTTGGTCTTGGCCAGGGTCTCCTTGTTCAGCATGCCCTTGGTCTCAGGAGTCTTGGGCAGGTGAATGGAGATGAAGTCGGCGCGCTCGAGCACCTCGTCCAGGCTCAGCAGCTCGATGCCCAGCTGGGCGGCGCGGGCCGGGGAGGTGTAGGGGTCGTACGCGACGATCTTGGTCTCGAAGGCGGCGAGACGCTGCGCGAACAGCTGGCCGATGCGGCCCAGGCCGATGACGCCGACGGTCTTGCCGAAGATCTCGACACCGTTGAACTTGCTGCGCTGCCAGGTGTGCTCGCGCAGGGTGGCGTCGGCGGCCGGGATCTGGCGCGCGGCCGAGAGCAGCAGCGAGACGGCGTGCTCGGCGGCGGTGTGAATGTTGGAGGTCGGCGCGTTGACGACCATGACGCCGCGCTCGGTGGCCGCGGGGACATCGACATTGTCGAGGCCGACGCCGGCGCGGGCGACGATCTTGAGGTTCTTGCCCGCCTCGAGCACCTCGGCGTCGACGGTGGTGGCCGAACGGACCAGCAGCGCATCGGCTTCCGGCACGGCCGCGAGCAGCTCGGGGCGGTTGGGGCCATCGACCCAGCGCACCTCGACGTCGGAGCCCAGCGCGTCGACGGTCGACTGGGCGAGCTTGTCGGCGATCAGAACAACAGGACGGCCTGCTTGGCTCACGGTGGGGTACTCCTGAGGATGGGATCCGGGATTTACGGGCGTCAGCTTAGTGGGCTGGGAATCGCGGCGCTGTACCGCCTGGTAGGCAACCGCCATCAAAGCTGTGAACTGCGGGTTTCCGAGCGGTGGCGGGCGCCCGCGGGGAGCGGGCCGCGCGGTATGACTTGGTTCGGCGCGGTGTGATTCGGGCCGCTATTCCTGGGCAGCCGTTCAGGTTCGGGCTCGCCGGGACCCCGGTCGCATCGGCGGCCGGAGCGCGCACCGCGGAATCCGGTCTCGCCGCAAAGGCATTCGAGATAGCCGAAAGCCCGGCTTCGGAGCTACGGAGTCCGAGGCCGGGCTTTCGAAAGTCGAGTAATCGACGTCAGTAGTCCTTAGCGACCGAAAGAGCCGGTCCACAGGGTGTTCAGGATGCCGTGCAGGGCGGCCGAGCCGGTGTCGAGCAGGCCGCTCAGAGCAGCGGAACCGGTGTCGATGATAACGGGGATCATGGAAATACCTCTTCTGAAATCCGTACGAACTTTCTGACGTGGAGCCTATCGGGCCGATTTCGCGGCCCGTTACGGGGGATTAACACGATGTGACCGGCGTCACGGCATCGGAATTCTGTGGGCCGGTTCATATGGGTGTCGAATTCCGCCATATAACGTGGCTATCACGCCCCTAATTCTGGGGGCTCGTCGCGCGAAAAACGCATGGACCAGCGCGATCCCGGGCGCTACCGTCGGCTGCCATGACCCTGCGCTCGATCCCCGCCTCCATGGACCCGGCGGTGGTCGCCACGATCGACGGCGAGCTGGACCGGATCGTGCGCGAACACCGCGTCGACGTGCTGCTCGCCATCGAGAGCGGCAGTCGCGCCTGGGGATTCCCGTCCCCGGACTCCGACTACGACTGCCGGTTCGTCTACCTCCGCCCGGCCGGCGACTACCTCACGCCGTGGCCCGGACGCGATGTCATCGAGACGCCGCTGGTGGGGCTGCTCGATGTCAACGGCTGGGACCTGGTGAAGGCGCTGCGGCTGCTGGTGAACGGCAATGCGGTGCTCATCGAATGGCTGATGTCGCCGATCGTGTACCGCGGCGACGGGCAATTCCGGGACGAATTGCACACGCTCGCGGACGAAGTCGCCGACCGGCAGCGGGTGGCCCGGCACTATCTGCATCTGGGCCGGCGGCAATGGCGGCTGTTCGATTCGAACCGGTCATTGAAGAAAGTGTTCTATTCATTGCGGCCCGCCATGGCATTGCGCTGGATGCACGAGCATCCGGACAATGCGGTGGCGCCGATGCATTTGCCGACCCTGCTGGCCGAATGCGAACTGCCGGGTGAATTCGTCGAGTCGGTGCACGAGTTGACCGAACTGAAATCACGCACGCGTGAAATGGGTTCCGGGGACGTGCAGGCGCCGATCGCGGCGTTCATCTCCGCCGAGTTCGAGCGGGCGGCGCTGGAGTTCGCGGCGGTCGATCCCGCGCGGCGGGAGCACGCGCGGGCGCTGGCGGCCGAGTTCTTCCGGCACCGCGTGCGCGCCTGAGTTCACCGCGTGCGCGCCTGAGGCCGGTGCCGTCCGGGTCACCCCGGACGGCGCCGGGTTCGTCAGTAGTCGGCTCCCGCGATGACCCGCACCGCGGTCGCCTCGGGTCCCGGCTTGCTGGGCCGCACCTCGAATTCGACGCGCTGCCCCTCGGCCAGGGATCGGAAACCCCCGCCCGGCAGCGCGGTGTACTCCACGAACACGTCCGGCCCGTCGCCGTCCGGGCGCAGGAAACCGAACCCCTTCTCGCTGTCGAACCACTTCACCGTGCCGTGCACCATTACCAAACCTTCTCGAACCGATCGAACACCGCTTCGTCCCCGCGCGTGCCGCGGTCCATGGTGTCACGGCCGCGGCGCGGGCGGGTGGTCGCCCGCGCCCGGCGCATCTCTCGCCCGGCTTCCGCGACCCCTGCCCGATTATCGAATTCCCCAGCCGCCGCGTATCACTCGCGGCGGGCGGGTCCCGATCACCCGGCGCGCACGCCGGTGGTGGGCGGCTCCTCGGCGCCGGGTTCGGAAACCCGCATGGCGTAGACGCGTTCGAGGAAGTCGCGGTGCGCGCGCAGGGTGGCGTCGAGCAGTTCGCGCCAGGTGCGGCGGTCCACCCGCTGGTCGCTGACCAGTGACGAGAGCGAGGCCGGGCCGAGCCGGTCGATGTGGTCGACGATGAAAGTGAGCCGCCGGCGCGGGAATTGCGCGCCGATGCGCGGGTTCTCGTCGAGGAAATGGTCGAGTTCGTAGAGGTAGTTGACCGCGCGGTTGTACTCCTCGTCGGTGAGGTGATAGTCCATTCGCTTGATCTCGACGATCCACAGTTCGCCGGAGTCGTGCAGCAGCACGAAGTCGGGTTCGCGTTTCTCGCTGCCGATGGAGGTGGTCACCAGCGGCGTCCCGAATTTCTGTGCGTACCAGCGTTCGAAGCTGGCGCGCACCCGTTTGAGGGATTCGTTCATGCCCAGCGGGGTCCATTCCGGGGCGAGCAGCCAGGGCGCGGATTCGATCAGCTCCTGGAAGGGGCGTTCCAGGGAGCGGCGGTCGTCGATGAGCGAGCGCAGCCGGTCCACCACGGCGACCCGTTCGCTGGCGATCTGGCCCAGCGAGTAGATCTCGGCGACCCGGGCGCGTTCGAAGAGCGCGACCACCACGTCCAGTTCCGGATCGGCGTCCTCGGCGATCTCCTTGAGGGTGTCGAGCAGGCTGCGCTGCGGGCCCAGCGACAGCGCCAGCCGCAGCATGTTCTCCAGGTGCGCCGGATCGTCGAGTGCGGCACGGTCCTTGTGCGCCACCAGGATTCGCGCCGCGTCCAGGACCGAGTCGCGGAACAGGCGGTCGCCGGGGGCGATGGCGTCGAGGGTCTCGTGGATGCGGGAGCGCTCCACGAACTCCTCCCACACCCGGCGGCGGACGGACTTCTCGCCGAGCCGGCCGATCTCCTTGATCAGGGCCTGACCCCACTGGGCGAGGGCCTCGCCGCGCGGGGAGTTCCAGATGATGTCCTGGCGGTCGGAGCGGACCAGGTCGTCGTCATCGTCGAGCCAGTCCACCTCGATCGCGCCGACCAGATAGGAGCGCAGTTTGAATTCGCCGGTGAAGCCGGAGGAGATACCGAAATCCCGGGTCTGCGCGACGATCTTGCCGCGCGCGTAAATGCGCACCCCGGCCATGGCCTCGTCCCGGTACGGCTGTTTCGAATAGGCGATCCAGCCGGTCACCGGCAGATATTGCCGGCCGAATCGGACCGGGACCCGGCTGACGTCGATGCGGGTCTCCTCCATGACGTCGATCGGCAGGCGGCTGAGCACGAAACTCTCCCGGCCGATGGCGTTGCGGACCTCCACCCGCCAGTCCTGGCGTTCGATTCCGAAACGCGCGGCCAGTTGCCGATTCAGTTCGGTTCCCGAATTCACTCTTTTCCGAAAGAAATTCCGCAGAATGATGGTGGTGCCGCGGGTGGCGGTGACGGTGCCGTCGAGGGCGCCCGGGCGCGGGAAGTAGTCGCTCTCGGTGTCGCCGAGCATGTCGTCAAGGTCCATGACGATGTGGGAGACGGTCCAGCCCAATGGGGTTCGGTCGGCGTCGCGGCTGCCGGCGGTGATCACCTCGATGGTGCGGCAGATGCCGAAGGCGGCCAGTTTCCCGATTCCCTTGCGCCCCATGACCGGGCGCCGCCGCTCGCGGGAGAGGTCGGAGCCGGTGCGGACCCGCCGGTCCGAGCCCACCAGCAGATAGTGCTCGTTGACCTCGGCCGCGGTCATGCCGTGCCCGTTGTCGGAGACCACGATCTCGTAGGCGGGTTCGTCGGCGGCCCTGATGGTTCCGGCCAGCATCGCGCCCCACGGCAGCACCACCTCGACCTCGGTGGCGTCCGCGTCGTAGGAATTGGCGATGAGTTCGGCCAGCACCGCCGAGACCCGGTCGTAGAGCCGGATGCCGAGCTTGTCGATCGCCAACCGGCTGATGCGCATCGTGTACTTGCGGTCCTCGCGATCCTGCGCGGCCACATGCACGTCGTTGTACATGGTGGGCCCCCAATTGCCCTCGGGGCAGCCTTCGTTCAGCTACCTCTGAATACGATGCAACGCCGATTGATTAACAACGCGCTGAACATTCACCCACCACTTCGTCACGGTGTGATTCCAGGATTCACCTGGCGGTAGCCCAGAGCAACGGCAAGATCTCGGCAACCGCTTCCGTGTCCCGGCGGAAGCCGTTGAGTGACAGTCCGGTCCGTTCCGGGCAGAATGCCTCACGGCGGACAGCGCGGTCCGCCACCCAGGAGACAGGGGGAACCGGTGGCCGAGAGTCGGATGATCGCGGCGCGACAGCGCTTCTTCGGCACGGACGCCGTGGACCCCGACAGCGGGGCCGTGCGCACCGACCAGGTGCTCGTGTCCTGGTTCGGCTGCGCCAGTTTCGCGGTGGCCATGGGCGGGGTGGTGTTCCTGCTCGACGCGTGGGTGCCGCGCGGACTCACCGCCGGCTACGTGCCGACCACGCCGGAGGAGGTCGCGGCGCTGGCGCCCACGGCGATCTTCATCGGGCACGGGCACTTCGATCACGCCGCCGACGCCGGGGCCATCGCCGCGGCCAGCGGAGCGGTGGTGCACGGCACGGCCTCGCACTGCGCGACCGCTCGCAAGCAGGTCGGCGGGGCCGAATTGGCCTGCCGGGAACTGGGTTCCGATGCTTCCGCGCCCGGCGACCGCTACGACTTCGAACTCGCGCCGGGCCTGACGGTGACCGCCGTCCGGCACCTGCACTCGGCCCGCACGCCGCGCCACGAGGGGCCCGACGCCTCCACCCCGGTACGCCCCAAGCCGTGCCTGTGCGATATCCGCGCCTATCCCCCGGGCCGGTCCGAGGCCGGGCATCTGGCCCGGAACCTGCTCGCGCCGGAGGGCGGGGTGCTGCTCTACCAGTTCCGGCTCGGCGATTTCGTGCTGACGTGGCACGATTCCTCCGGCCCGCTGCTGGACAAGGCGCCGGAGGCGCTCGACGTCCTGCGGACCCTGCCCGCCTCCGACGTGCACATCGGCGCGGTGCAGGGCTACAACCAGTTCACCAACGGGCTCCGCGATCCGCGTAGCTACATCGAGGCGCTGCGGCCGAAGGTTTTCGTGCCCAACCACCACGACAACTGGCTGCCGTTGATCACCGCTCGGGGCGAGGCGTTCGTGACACCGCTGCACGCGGAGCTGGAGCGGCTGCCGGAGAGCACGCGTCCGGAGGTCCGCATGCTGCTCGACCGAGACGATTATCTGGCGCCCGGGCTGCTGGCCTTCGACCTCGCGCCGAAGGGTTGAGTCGCGACAGCTTCACGTGTCGAACCCAAGGCGGCCTTGTCCGGGGCACGCCGCACGAGCATTCGCCGGGCGCACACGATGCGGGGGCGCGCGGACGGAACGTATGTCAGCGGAAGCGGAGAACCATTGTGACGCTGGTGGTTCCGGCGAGATTGACCTTGTCGGAGCCGTCGACCTCGACGAATCCGAGGCGCTGATACAGCCGCCGCGCCGGATTGTCCTGCCGCACACTCAAACAGACGGCGGCGTAGTTGTCCCGCGCGGCGTCGATCAGCGCAGACATGAGCGCGGTGCCGAGTCCGGTGCCGCGGCTCTCGGGGGCGACACCGATGGCCAGTTCCGGAGTGTCGGCGTCGACGTAGCCGAAGGCCGGGTCGTCGGCGCTGAACAGCCGCAGCCAGGCGGCGCCCAGGGGCACTCCGTCGAAGCCTCCGACCACGCCGAGATCGCCTGCGGCTCCCCATCCTTCGACATAGTGCCCGAGTCCGGGCACATCTCGAAGTTGGACGGGAGAGTCCATGCCCTGATCGCGGGCGTAGGAGGCTTCGTAGAGCATCGCCCAGAGGAGTTTCTCGTCGGCGGGCTCGGCGGGTCGGACGAACATCGGCTCAGCCGATCACGAATTCCGCTGTTGTGCCAGTGAATTCCCGATTGATCCCCGCGCCGTCGCGGCTGTCACCGGTGTACTGGATGCGGTAGCGGCCCGCGGGCGCGCTGTCGGGCACCGTCCACTGAATGGCGATGGTGGAGGCGGTGTCCTGACCGGCCGGACGGGACCAGTGCAGCTCGGTGCACCAGTCGTTGTCGTCGTAGACGCGCCGCCAGTCGTCGCCGCTGCCCTGCTGGATCTCGAAGTAGGTGCCGTCGAGCCGGAAGTTGTTGTTCGGGTGCGCGCCGACGAACTCCACCGAAACCGTCTGCCCCGCCGCGTAGTTCGCTTGCGGCTGGGTCAGGACGTCGCCGTAGGCGCGTCCGGCGTGCGGGGTGTCGGCAGGGACCGGGGCGAGCAGGTTGGGCTGCAACCCGAACGCCCAGTCCAGCGGCGCGGGCCCGCGCCCGAGGTCGACGCGTGCCGCCAAAGCCTTTGCCAGCCGGTCGAATTCCTGCATGTGCGCCGACAGCGTCCACCGTCCGAACAGCGTCTCGCCGCCCTCGTACTGCTGGCTGGCGTACTCCTCCGGCGTGGTCACGTACCCGCAGTACCCGTTGGCGTAGCCCTGCAGCAGCACGTTCTCCAGCGGAACGTTGAGCGCCCGCGCCACCAGCCGCCGGATCCGCAGCCCCGACACGACGGTGTACTCCGCGGGCCCCGAGGCGAGCACCAGATCGCCGATCCGCATCAACTGCAGCGGCACCACCTGCGGCACCCACGGCCGCGGCGGTAGCACACCGAGCGGCGCGAGAATCAGCTTGGGCGACTGCACATCCCGCATCCAGTCCTCGATCGGCGAGTTCAACCCGCCGAGCGCCGCCACCATCGGGTTGGCGTCACCTTCCTGCAGGAACGACAGCTGGGAGTTCCAGTTGTCCTCGGTGCTGGTGGCCATCGCGGCGGCACCCATCATGGCGGGCGCGGTGCGGGCGGACTTGCCGTCCGGGGTGTACGCGCCGTCGATCGCGGTATCGGACAGGTCCACGTAATGCAGCACGGAGTCGACGCCGGTACTGCTCATCGGCGCCGCGGCGTCGAAAGCCTTGCGTCCCGCCTGGTACTGACGCTCACCGATCATCGCGCAGTTGGTGCGATTGTCCTCGGTGGGCCCCGAGGGATGCATCTTCTTGATCCACAGGTTCGGCGTCATATCGCCGGCATTGGTCTGCGGGAACGCCGCCACGAACGAGGGCGGCCCGTCCAGATGCCGCACCCCCATCTCGTCATGCTCCCAGCGGTAGCTGGCGTAGCCCTTGTTGTCCTGCGAGATCAGCGTGTTCCGGTCGGTCATCGAGGTGCCGTGGGTGGCGAACCAGGTGATCGCCCCGACATCCTTGCCACCCTGCCGGAACTTCAACACCGTGAGCTGCGGGTCGATGGCGTCCGGAAACGCCGCCTTGTCCTCCGCCGGATTGTCCTCGAACGCTCCTCGCGACCGATTCACGCTGGCGTCGTGCAACTCCCCGCGCCCGAGCAGTATCGCCCCCGGCGCCAGGTTCTCGTGCGCGTTGACGATCGCCTTGACGATCCCGTTCACCTCGGCATCGTGCGAGTTCTGCTGAAACCCCATGGCCGCCAGCGAATACGCGTACTCCCGCGCGCTACCACCACAGGAGTTGTGATTGTGCGTGGCGTTGAGGTTGACGTTCCGCTCGGTGTACAACCCCCCGAACCGCTGCTGCAACTGCTGCATCACCACGAGGTGCACCGACTGGAACAAACAGGCGTTATCCGTATTCACGAACGCCACCCGATCCCCGGTAGCCTGATCCACCACCACATAGGCGCGCGCGTAACACCGCGACAGCAGTCCCGTGGTGATCTGATCGGCCTCCGAGTACCCCATCATCCCCTGGCCCGCCGGGGCCCCGGTGATGTCAGCGATGCCCACGCCGACCAGATATCCCGCCCCAGCCTCCCGATGCTTGATGGGCTGCGCCCCAACAATATTCGCACCAAACGCCACACTGGCCCCCACGCCACCAACAGCAGCGCCAGCCAACACAGCCCGCCGGGACAGACTCATCGAACCCTCACAATCTCACCGCGCCGCCGCGACCCCGAGCCGCCCGCGCCAAAGAGTGAACCTGTTCCATTCCAGGTTTCCCGCAGACTAGTCGGTCACTTGACCAATTTCTAGACATCCACCCGGAATCGCGCCCGCCACCCTAGCCCCCACCCACCTCAAAGCTCGCCCCACACGCCGACAACCCCCAGGTCAACCCCAATCCCTCCGCCCCCGGCAACCCGACGCGTCAGCGAGCCCCGCCGAAGAGTTTGCGGGCCTGAAACCTCACCGGGTAGCCCGATCCAGCTCCACCAGCCGCTCCCGAACCAACTCCGGCCGCTCATCCACGATGAAGTGCCCACACCCCTCCACCAACTCCAGCGTGTAGTCATCCGCCCGAGCCGTCTCCGCCGCTGCCAGCGAGTAATGCACCGCCGCATCGTCCTTCCCGAACAACGCCCGCACCGGCACAGTCGCCCGCCGCGTCTCCGGCTTCCGCGCCGAAGCCGGAATCTCCTTCAACAGAAACGTCCGATACGTATCCCTAGCCGTCCGAGCCACCACCGGATCCCTGAACCGCTCCGCGAAGATCCGAATAGTCTCCCGATCCATCCCTTCCGACGTCCCCGCCCCGAACAGCCACTCCAAGAACCGAGTCCGCCGATGCAACGGCACCCCCACCGTCGCCATCAACGGCTGATAAGCCATCAACCGCCAAAACTGCCGAGCCACATCCCCCTTCGGCGCCCACGGATGCGCCATATTCATCACCAGAAACCCCCGAAACCGCTCGGGCTCCCGAAGCACCATCCGATACCCCACATACCCACCCCAGTCATGCCCCACCAACAGCACGTCCTTGCCGAGCCCCATCACATCCATCAAGGCGAACAAGTCCGACGCCACGTCATCCTTGGCCCACCGATGCGGCGCCGCCCCCGACCACCCGTACCCCGGCAGATCCGGCGCAATGACCCGCAACCCCGCCGGCGGATTCCCCAGCAGATCCCGATACACATAGTGATGCTGCGGCCACCCATGCAACGCCAGCACCGGCCGCCCCTCCCCCGCCTCGGTCACATGGAAGCGCACGCCCCGCGCCTCGACAAAGCTCCGACGAACATCCGGGATGACGGGTGGTTGATCAGCAGCCATAAACCACGCTAACCCAGGACGCGGGCCCAGAAAATGGCTTCTGCCAGCGTATCCGCAGCGACTATCCACATCCCGGCGTTATCCACACCCTCGCAGAATCCGGGGTGCTGTTCTCGCTGAATCAGCACCGACCGGCCCGCGGTCATCCGACGGCCGCTGTTCCCGCGACAGCCGCGTTCGCCCGCTGCGACGCTTCGTACCCGTCCAACCCGGCGAGAACCAGTGCCGCGAACACGGTTTCGTGAGCGACTGCCCGCAGTTCGATGTCGAGACTGTCGTCATCTACCGCATCGAAGGAGACGAAGGGCGCCAACCGAAGCAGTCTCTTCAAAAAGTCACGCAAAACGTCACGCTCGGTCAGTCCACGCAGGTCCAGTCTGTTCCAGACCCTCAAGATCGCCTTGACCATATGGGGGCTACCGCCGAGCGTGGATCGGCGCGCATAGATCTGGTCGAATGCAGCTTCACCCAGGACCTGCAGTGCAGCATAGGGATTGGGGTCCTCCGGCGCGTGGACCAATTGCGCTCGCCACCAGAGCCGACCGAAGACATGCCGATCCAACCTCGAGCCGCGGATACGCTCATTGTACGCGCGGTCCGACGCGGTCTTCCCGGGGAATCGCCACTGCGCGATATCCGGCATCAGAACCAGGGACTGGAATGCCCAAACGTCCGTGGCCGATGCTTCGGCCGGAGCCAGGTGCATTTCATGATGGAGATGTTCAGCGACGGCCAGATCGAACGCGGCGGCCTGCGTCGCACTCGGGCGATCAGGGTAGCCTGAACTTTCGGCCAGGGCCAGAACCAGCTCGCGAATTCGAAGCAACTTTTCGCCCTGTGCTCGAGCCCCTCCGGTTGCAATGTACACAGCGGACTCGTCCGAAACGCGCCACCTCCCGGTCAACGCTTCGAGCTCGAGAGCCCGCTGCTCGAGAGCGAGTTCGCGGGCTCGCGGTTTGAGCAGCCGCGGGTAGAGCAAACTCATGCAAGGCCCTCCAGATTGTTGATCGCCGCCTGGACGTCCGATGCAAGTCGGCTCGGCGAACGAGCAGCGAGCGTTCGGATCTCGCTGATCGTGGTTGACGGAAACAACCTCGCGAACAATGCCTGGAATGTTGCCCCCAACGAATCGTCAGGGTAGGTCATGGAGTCCTCGAAGTCGGGTTGGGCCAAAGCATGCTCGATCATCGTCCGCGCGACATCGATATAGACCATCGACAGTGCGACCTGGTCTTGAGCACGGGGCTTCGCCGCGTTCTCGAGCGCACTCGCAATAACCCGCTTCCGTTCGTTCACCAATAGCAGCAGCGACCCCATCGTGGCGGCTTCCAGGTTGGATCCGATTTCGAGATACCAACCAGCATCGTCAGGATAAGTCGTATTCTCGAAATCAATGATGGCCATGGGAAATTGAGGCGCATCACCCTGGAGACGGATACTGTGCCGATCACTCCAGAGCACCGATCCGGCACGGCGGGCAGCCACCGGTCGGTCGGAACCGATCCGGCGCTCCGACAGCACGAGGATCGTGTCGAGTTGGAGCGTGCCGCCCAGATCGGCACCCGGCAGGACCACCACGACTTCAACGGGTCCGTCCGCGGTGAGCGGTATACGTGCTCCGGTTCCACGCAGACTCGATCCCGTCGCAGTCCACACGACTGCAAGTGCCAGCGGGGTGCCTGGAGCCAGCTTCGACTCGGAGATCACCCGGCCCAGATCGATTTCAACCTGTCTGCGGAGCGTCAACACAGTCTGGTAGTCCCAATGCGGGTACGCCTCGGGCATGGGGATTTCGCCGCCGTCGAGGTCGAGACGCCACTGGTGGGCGTCGATTGCACAGGCGTCGGGAATTCGATACGGCAAGGCTCGTACTTGCATCAGACACCCACCCGCTGCACGGTGATAAGGATCTCCGTCATGGTGTCCGCGGCGGGCTTCACCACGGCCTTCCAGATCTTGCCGTCGCCGCCCTCGATGACGTAAGAAGGCGTAGCGCTGAGGTTTCCACGGTCATCCTCCCAACCGACCAGAGCAGGTTGTTCGGCACCGAGCGGCGGGTCGGTCTCGCGACCACCGTCTGTCGTCAGCGCGATTGCCAGTTCGACACCGACGCGCTGCACGATCGGCGCCGGCAGCTGAAACTCCTGAATCAGCACAGCTGTCCCTTGGTACTCGTCCAGATACGGATCACCGCAATAGGTGACTCGCGCACGCGGCACCCTGCGCCGTTCTGCGACAGGCGTTCCCGCCGATTCGCCGCCCTCCGTCCCGTCACCCGATCCTTTGCCTTGACCGTTGCCATTGGCTCCGGCCGTGCCCGGCGCAGGTGCTGGTTCGATGTACTCGTAGTCGAACTCAGGATCTTCGCGCGGCGCCGGGCGACGACCGGGCACCGGTGCTTTCGTGTCCCCCGGCCGCCCATAATCCGTCGCGCTGCCAATCCCCCAAGCCCCGCCTACCAGCGGAGCGAACTTGTCACTCGCAGCTCCGAGCGACACCTGGGAGACCTCGGTTGCCCCACTGCCCGCCAGATCGAGCAACCCGTCGAGCTCCTCCGTGAATCGGCGGAACGTGGTGCTGACGAATGATCGATCCGGATTCTCGAGCGACTGGAAGTTCCAGCTGTCGTGTGTTGGAGGCTCCGCGGAGGCGTAGACATCGTCCATGGCGACATCGGCGCGGAAGACGCCGGCGTACGAAATGAGTTCGCTGGCGGGTTTGGGGCCCTGCCAGTAGGTCACGACCAGTTCAGCCGGACGCATCAAACAGATATGATGCACGCTCCGGTCGATACCGGCGATCTCCGCGGCCCTCGTTGGTTCCGTCGGCAAAGCCGGCTTGCGCTGTAAACCCAATCTGCCCAGCAAACGCTTCGGACGCTTGCACCACAGGTCACGCCCGTCGGAACCGGACATGGCCCGATAGGCCGCAACGAACAGCCGCAGCGGATGCGCTTCCGCAGGATCAAGAACCGGGTAGCTGATCCCATCGCAGGTCACGGCGAACCGCATCGGGACCGTCCCGTCGGGCTGTTCGACCATCTTCGGCCACAATTGCCATGCGATCGTTTCCGCGAGATACGCCGCTACCTCCGCTGGCTCGGAGTCCTCCAGATCGGGGTCTACCAGCGTGATCGTTGTTCCAGTCTCGTCGACGCCGAACGGCCGCAGACCCAACTGCTGGGCCACCGCCTCAGCGTCCGCGCCCACCAAAGGCTCGATCACATCACCAGAGTCGTCACCCCACCAATGCCGTCCGGTAAAGCGACGCTCGCCGAGGTTGCTGTCCGCCGCCAAGTAGCTCTTCCACATCGCGGCGCCCATGAGTCGCGTCTCGAACCTACCCTCGTATTCGCAACGGGTATGCACGATGACCACGCCGGGCCGAGACATCAGATAGAGGATGCCCTTGCCGAATCCATATGTCCCGCCACCAAGAACAGTGTTCCGTGGTTCGCCGATATTTCTCAGGAACGAGACGAAATCAGTACGAGCTCCGGTCACTTCGTCGGCACGGGTCGGGCCGCCCAATCCGAGAGTTCCCCGGTCCGAGATCGACAGCAGTCGAATCACACCGTTTCGCAACGACTCCCGTAGCGGAAGGTGCTCGTTGAGCGGAGCTTTCCGGAGCATATGCTGCCGCCACGCCGCAGTATGAGCCGCACTGACAGTCTGTAGATCGATCCGAAAATCGACGGTGGTTCCGGGGCTTTTTCGGGCATCCCAGCTGTTCTGAGCGGACTCCCGCACCAGGATCGTCATATGATCCAGCTCGGGTTTTCCGAGCTGGTTTCTGATACCTTCCGCTGCACTCGCGCCCTCGGGCGGATAGGGCTGCGAAAACCACCCCGGCGCTGTCAAACCATCTCCTCGATCATGGTGAGCAGGTATTCGGTCGCCCGGTCATCGCTCAGAGTGGCGGACGGTTCCAACGAAAGATCGACACTGTATTCGACATCCCGCACCTTCACGGTGACGCCGGCGTCGGCAAGCATGCTGTTCGTCAGGCGCGGGAAGTCCGAATCGACGCGATACCAACGCTCTTCGGAGACGATGAACCCAACCTTGCTGTAGTGCGCAATATCCTGGGCGCGATAGCCCGCCTCGTGCAGTTGCGCCAGCAGTCCGACCGTATCGTCGGCGAGTTCGAGCACGCGGTCGACAAGGGCCTGAAGGGTCATACCTCCGGAATCATTGTGTTCCAGCCGAACCCACACCAGACATAGCTCGCCGCCGACAGGCGGATCCAATTGGTCGAGGCCGTGGACCCGAATCCTTCGGCCTTCACTTGCGGTCGATGCCTTCACCTCCAATGCTCTGGTCGCAGTGGAGAAATCGTGTCGGAAGTAGGTCGGACCCTTCCACAGACTCTGCGAGCTGCTGTTCAGCTCGAGCATCCGACGCAGCACCAGCAGCTCACCGAACAATCCGGCCAGTTGCTCGGGCCCCAACCTGCGGCCCGCCGTCTGGAACAACGCCCGCCACGTGTCCAACGCCGTGTATAGACCTTTGATCGGATTGCTCGCAGAGCTCGATATCGCTTCCAGCACATCGATACACAACGTGGTGAACACACCATCGAATGCAGGTTGCAGGCAACCGAGATCAGCGTAGTTCTGGTACTCGTCTTCGGATTCGAGTAGCCGCGAACGCAGTTGCAGAACCGGACCGTCAATGCCTTTCCGCACTACTTGGTGAGATTTGATGGGCACCAGAAGATGCCGACAACCGGCCGAATCGATGCCCGCCGAGACCGCACCTCTGTCCGTCTCGACCGAAAGATCCGAGACCCGAAGTGCCCCTTCTTTCGTCGGGTGACCGAGCCCGAGCTGCCGCCAGTGTTCATCGAGTTCGGCGCGGCGACCGGGGTCGGTCACTGGTCCTCCGCTTCGAGGATGCTCAGGTCCTCCTCCTCCGGTTCGATACCCGATAGGTCCGCCGAGATGTACTTCGCCTCATAGGCAACGACGGTGTCACCCTGCACTGGATTGGGAAAGACGAGCCCGACACCGATAACATGTTCTTCGGCATTCAGAGCGGTACGAGTTCTCTTATTCCGGCTGGGCTCGGAAACCTTGTCGATCGCGTACAGCACGAGTAGCCCGGTATCGGGCAGCTGCTTGGCTCGCTCCGCGAAGATCTCCGCTTCCTCAGCATTCGATCTCAGACCGTCCAGATCTATGGCAGCATCGCGCGGGCTCATGAGCGTTTTGATGTAGGCGTAATCCGTGGCAGAAGTGTTGAGCCGCGACCGGACGATCGTCTTGACTACGATTCCATCGGCGAATTCAAAGTCGTCCAAGGCGGAATCAGGATCATTGCCGATAATCGCAATATTCCACCGCCTTAACGCACCCGTGTTATGGATTCTTCGCTCGATATACCTACCCATTAGATCCCCATCAACCTCCAGCGACTTCTCATGGAATTGGTAGGACCGCAAAAAATCGATTACGAGATCACTCGGGACATCCCGAAAAATAAAATCCCCAACAGCGGCACGCTTTTCAACACGAGCCCCAGCTGCCACGCTCTGCTGGACCAACGCGCGGGCAGCAGATTGATTCACTTGGAGCCAGTCTGAATTCGTATGAAAATAGCGCGTCTGAACACGTTTTCCACCGTAGCCTGCGTGTGCATTGACCGCGTCGGCCATCTTCGCAGCTGAGGTTACCTTGAGATTAGGGTGGGTTCGCAGCCGAACCGCGAAACTACGGGGCGTCTTGTCCTCGGTGAGATAGATATCGATATCGCGCCGCATCTCGACCTCGACAGTCGCCAGGTGTCGGAACCAGTCGATGAGCTCGTCGGTCATCCAGATGCGAGGCAGGTCTGCATACCCGGTGCGATATCCGAACCATCGCCCCATCTGGAGCAATGTGTCATAGACGGTCACCGCTCGGACGAAGTAGCTGACCATGAGGCCTTCGAGGGTCAGGCCGCGGGAGAGTGTGTTTCCCCCGACCGCGATGGCGACCACCGGACCGTTCTCGTAGTCGAGCCGCTCGACACTGCCCGAGTTGTCCATGATGACTCGACAATCACGAAGCACACCGCGCAGTTCCGGCAGCAGCTCGTCGAATTCGATCTTCGCCTCACCGAAGTCCGAGGCAGCAACCTTGGCCGTCTCCTCATCCCACAGCTTCCGAAGCTCGGCCAGCGTGCCCAGCTCGTCCAGCTTGCGCACTGTCGCGTCGCGGAGCCACTCGAGTGGTTCACGGAAGCTGTTGTGGACCGAAGTTCGGACGCTGGTGTGAATCAGCATGGTGGAGTGCGGGTTTCCGGTGCCGCGCACGCGCCGCGCCGCCGTACCGAGCCAGAAGTACAGGACCGCATTGCGAAGCGTGTCCGTAATGGTGGGCAGAAACCCTTCGGCTTCCGCCTTCGTCTTCGGCCGCACCAGCGGCACGTCGTCATCCGGGATGGTCCGGATCATGTCCCAGCCATCATCGACGTCTTCCGGATTCTCGCCGTCGAGCGCATAGCGCCCGAACAGGACTTCCGTGCCGTAATGGTCGGCCGGCTTGGGTAGATTGACGATGAAGTCCTGGGGATATAGGTCGTCGGCAGACGGATCGATCAGCAAATTAGCGAACGGCGAAGCCGTGTACCCCACGTACGCCGACTTCGGCAAGCTGTCCAACAGCTTCCGGATGAGCGGGTTGATCGACTTCGTCGCAACGGACGCTTGATCGGCTTCGTCGTCGATGATCAGTGCAGGGCAATCAGTCAGGTACTCCGATGCATCGCTCAGCCACCTGACGAGCTTACGCATGACCGTCGCGTTCTTCTTGACGACGCACAGGACGTGGGTGTTGTTCGCCTTGCTGAAGTAGCTAGCTGGGTTCGCCGTAGGCGTGAAATCGTGCTCCAGATCTGTGATTTGGGACCAACCGCCTGGATTGGGTTCCACCAACTGCTTGATCAGCCGCGCCTGGGTCTGGCGCCGCAGGCCGTTGTGAATGCCGGCCAGGACGATGAAGAGCTTGTACCCACGATCCGCGGCCTTCGCGGTGACTGCAGTGAAGCTCGTTGTCTTGCCGGACTGGACATATCCGACCACCAAACCTCGGGCCGAAAACTCTTTCTCACGCGGATGGTTCAGCAGGGAGACGATTCTGGTCGACGATTCGTCCAGGTTGTCGATAGCCTCGGTCGACCATCCGTCGCCGGACAGTACGGCGCGCAACGAGGGCCAGTACTTGTCCCCCGGCTGGGGTCCGGTGTACCACGTAATGCGGTTGTCGAGAAAGAGGGCACGCGGTTCCTCCATCTCGCGGATGCGAATCAGGTTGTGCTCATGCCGGTCCCGAATGCTCTGCACCGCAGCGGGTGAAGCGAGGCCCGCAAGCCGCTTGATCGCATTCTCGGGCGTGTACCGATCGAGAAGTGCCTCGAAGATCTCGTACAAGCCGTCGTCATCGGGCTCGGACACTGCGTTCCCCCTAGGTTCGGTTGCCAGGTACTCGCCACAGCGTAAGGCCGTTTACCGCTACCTCGATGAGATTGGCACTAACCGTCATACCTCGCTAGACAGGCAGTCTGTCGAGGTCCACGGGGAACAGCTCGGCCTGCCGCCCCGAATCGGCGGGTTCCTCCCGGTCCGGGAAGGCTTCGAGAGACGGTCGAAGCTGATGCAGATCGGCAAGGGCTTCGTACCACGATCCACCGACCGCACGATCAAGCGCGTCCTCGTTCGGCTTCTTGCCGAAGAGCGCCGCAGCCAGGATATGCACGCCGACACGAGGTGGAATAGCATTGCCGACCTGCTGATACTGATCGTTGCCCGACCACGGGTAATCGAGCGGGAAAGTCTGCAAGCGGCCCGCTTCCCCCGGCAATAATCGCGCGAAGTCCTCACCGTCGGCCACAATCCGATTGCGGCGAACCTTTCCAGTGACCGTCGCGGACGGCTCGTTCGATGAACGTTTGCCGCGCAGCTTCGGATCCCCGCCGGTGCCGTAGTTCGAGACCACCTCGAAAGCGCTTGGCCGCTTGGGCAATTCGAGCTTTTTCACCCAGTCGGCCCGCGGCGGTGTCAACGCCTCACCCAAGGTGGCCCATTCTCGTAGCGCGGCAACACCTTCCGTGCGCTTCAGTCGCTTGTTATAAGGGCGGTGAGTTGCCCGAGGAAAGACGGCCTCGCGACTTCGGCACGCAATCAAAATCGCCCGCCGGCGGGTCTGAGGAACCCCGAACTGCTCGGTATGAACCAGATCGACGGCAACGTCGTAACCGAGATCCTTCAGAATCGGGACATAGGCATCCCACACCGGTTTCACTGTCGGAACCTGTTCGAGAACGATTGTTTCGAACGGTCTGTCCTTCTCGAACGCCTCGATCGCCCAGAGCAGCGGCTGCAGCACCAGGCCAGTTCGCTCATCGTCGAGTTTGCCCAGGTCGTCCTCGACCGCTTCTCGTTCGCCACGGGCGATTCGGTCGACAAACCCGAGAACCTGCGTCAACGCGCGGCGTCCCGCGCCCGCGCCGGCTACCGAATACGTCTGGCATGGCGGACCCCCGGTGAGGACCTTCGCGTTCGGAAAATCGTCCAGCAGAGCACGGTTCCGAACATCCGCGTGCCGAGTACCGAGACCGGCTTGCCGCCGTGTCCGACATGCGTCTTCGTTAACTTCGATTCCGACCGCCGGAATTCCCAACCATCGGGCTGCGACATCCAAACCGCCCGGGCCCGCGAACAGGTCGATCATCTCGACCTTGGATGGATCCACGGCATCGAGGGACAGTTCGACGTCCACGGTGTCGGAGGGCATGAGATCAGATCCTAGTGGTGCAATCTCCTGGCGTTCCCACTCATCCACCCAATGACACAAGGTTTCAGCGTCGGGCCGGTGTACCGAACCGCCTCATGCACTCGACAACGAGCTCCTCCGGCGACCCTTGCCCGTCCGGAGTGAGGGCACCCCCGGCCCATAGCTCCAGCCCAACCCGTACAGCGCCGGCCGCGGCGGCGGCGGCGACCCTTATCTCGATCGAATCGGCGTGCGGTCCAGCCAGTTCCGTCAGGACGCCACACAGCTCACGCTCGGCCTCGAGGTTGATTCGGTGCCAGATCGAGCGCAACGCCTGATCATCGTTCATCGCGTGCAGCAATCCGCGAGTGATCTCCAGGTCTTCGGGGCTGTCGCCGAGGGTGAGGGAGCGGACCGCGGCGGATTCGAATTCGGCCGGGGTAGGGAGACGGTGTGGACCGGCGGCGATGTCGGCGAGCCACCGTTGCGCGCCCGCGGCCAGCATGGGCTCGACAGATTCCTCCTTGGTCCTCGCGTAGCGGTAGAAGGTGCGCAAGGCCACGCCGGATTCGGAGGCGATCTGCTCCGCCGTCACCTCGGAGGTGCCGTGTTCCGCGAACAGGCGCGCTGCGGTTCGGGCTATGTCCATGCGGGTTTCTTGTTTGCGGCGTTCGGCGAGGGTGGGGCGGAGTATGGGGTGGGCGGACATTTTCACCTCCTTTTGGGCGGGTTGGTTGAACCAATCCTAGTCGACGGGATGCCACTCTGGCATGACGTGCCACATAGGCGTAACGTGTCTTGCAGAGGCTGGAACATAGCTAAGGAGTCGCAATGGAGCGTTTTGACGGGCGTCGAGTAGTGATCACCGGGGCTGGGTCGGGGATTGGGCGGGCTACCGTGCACCGGATCCTGGCCGAGGGTGGGCAGGTCGTGGGGGCTGACGTCAATGAGGCGGGGCTCGCGGAGACCGCCAAGCAGGCGGCGGAGAACGGGAATGGGGATCGGCTCACGACCCTGACCGTGGATATCTCCGATGAGGCGTCGGTGAAGGCCGGGGTGGCCGCGGCTGTCGAGGCGCTGGGCGGCATCGACGCGCTGATCAATGCGGCGGGGATTCTGCGGTCCGCGCATACGCATGAGCAGCCGGTCGAGGATTTCAGCAAGATTATCGCCATCAACCTGACGGGCACCTTCTTGATGATCAAGGAGTCGCTGCCGCAGCTGCTGGCTTCGGACAAGGGTGTGATCGTCAACTTCACCTCTACGTCCGCGTTCTTCGCGCACCCGTACATGTCCGCGTACGCCGCGTCCAAGGGCGGGATCATGTCCATGACGCACGCGCTGGCGGCGGAATACTCCAAGCAGGGGCTGCGTGTGGTCGCTGTCGCGCCGGGGTCGATTTCGAGCGATATGACCAGCGGCCGGGGGCCGGGTCTGCCGGCGGACGCCGATCTGAGCCTGTTCATGAAGCTGGCGCCGGGTATCGGGCAGGGCTTCGCTTCGCCGGACACCGTGGCCGGTGTCGTCGCCATGCTGGCGTCGGACGACGGTGCGTTCATCACCGGCACCGAGATCCGGATCGACGGCGGCACGCACTACTGATTCACTGCCACAGTCGAATTGCGAACGGCCCCGCGGGAGTAATCCTGCGGGGCCGTTGCCGTGCAATGGGTTTCAGGGTGTCTCGGGGTGAAGGTCATACACAAGGACCATTCCGCCCTGAATTCACAGGAAAAGCGTTCCCCGCGCGGAGGTTACTCGGGCATTGTGCTGACCATGAAGCAGACATTTCTACGCCGGACGGCGGCCCGCGTGGCCGTCGCCGGTGCTATCGCTGTGATTCCGCTTGCGGCTGTGACGATTCCGGCGAGCGCCGAGGTGCCCGTCGACAGCGCACCCGCCGACGTCGCCTGGCCGCACCAGCAGAACAACCCTGGCTGGGACCGGGACCGCGGTCATGACCGCGACCGGGATCGGGACGGCTGGTGGCGCGATCGCGACGACTGGAACCGCCCCCACCGCCACGACGACGACTGCTGGTGGCGGCACCTGCTGCCGGGCAGCTTCGGCAGCTGGTAACCACGCTCGCGCGGCCCTCCTTCCCGCGCGAACGGCGAAGGCCCGCCGGGGAATTCCCCGGCGGGCCTTCGCGCATTCAGGTCAGCGCCGCCGAAATGGCGCCGGCGATCCACCGCGCGTAGCGGTCCAGCGGCCAGCCGCGGGCGAGGACCAGCAGTTCGTAGAACTCCACGGCGATGTAGGTCCACAGGACGTCACGGACTTCGTCGAGATCGAGGCCGTCGCGCAGCTGCCCGGTATCGAGTAGATGCCGCCCGAACATGGTCATGCCCGCGAGCCGCTCGTCGAGCAGTTTCTGCCAGACCTCCACCAGCGCGTCGTCGGTGTGCCGGCCGTCGCGGATGAGGATCTGCACCTGGGCGGAGCGCTGCTGGCGCAGGGCCAGGCCGTCGATGTAGAGCTCGATCTTGCGGTGCACGTCGGGTTCGGCCAGCGCGTTCTGGACCGAGGAACGCTGCGCCACCGGCACTTCCTCGTCGTCGCCCGCGATCACGAAGTCGAAGACCGCCTTGGCCAACGCCGCTTTGGTGCCGAACGCCTTGTAGATGAACTCCGCCGAGACTCCCGCCCGGCGTGCGATCGCCGTGATCGACGTCGCCCGGAAGCCCTCCCGTTCGAACAGCTCCCGCGCCGCCACCACGACCGCCCGCCGACGGGCCCGCGCCTGGTCCTGGCGTCGGGAGGCGTCGTATGACCTCTTGACTTCGTTCATCACCCGTCCGATACTTTAGATGCAGTCTAACTGTATCCATTTGGGGCAATGATGAACGCCAACTTCACGGCCGTGTCCAGCGACCCGAAATCCACTGCGATCCGCAGTATCCACACCATGGCGCGCGGTAGCCGCGCAGACTTCGACGAGGTCATCGCCGCGGACGGATTCACCCGGGAACGCCGGGCGGCGCCACCGGCGGCGAAGGGAAACGGGCCCGCGGCCTTCCACGAACTGGCGCTGTGGCTGCGAGCCGCGTTCGAGGGTTTGTCGTACGAGATCCACCACGCCGTCACCGACGGCGATCTCGTCACGGTCAACTCGACGATGCGCGGCCGCCACACCGCAGCGATCGTCTTCCACACCGAGGACGGCAAGGTCGACACCGTCTTCCCGCCCACCGGAAAGACCTTCGCGATCACCCAATCCCATTGGTTCCGAATCGAAAACGGCAAGATCGCCGAGCACTGGGCGAATCGCGACGACCTCGGAATGGCCCAGCAGCTCGGCTGGGTCCCACCGAACCCCATCTACCTGATTCGAATGGCGCGCGCGAAACGCCATGCCCGGCACCAACTACGACGAACGGCACGCCCATGACCACCCGAACCATCCACGGCGAAGCCCTGTTTCCGCTCGATCAGGAGCAGACCTGGGATCTCGTTTTCGGCAATGAGATGAAGCGCCTGGTCGAGTTGTCCGACTCGATCACCGCGGTGGAGAACTACGAGATGCGGGCCGACGGCACTCCCCGCTATGTCATGGTGACCAAGGTCGGCCCCGGCGCCATGCGCAGCACCTCCGACTACACCGTCTACGAACGTCCCCGCCGCTCGGTCAACGCGGTGCTCGACAGTCCCTTCGGCGGCCGGTACGAGATCGACTTCGAACCCGAGGGGCCGAACACCCGGGTCTCCTACCGCTGGCACATCGAACCGACCGCCACGTTCGCGAGAGTCCTGCTGCCGGTCGTCGCGCCGCTGCTGGCCCGCTCCCTGCGCGTGGACCTGGAGACGGTCGCGCGCCGCGCCACCCCGTGACGCCGGTGTGCCCGACTGAGGAGGGAGCAGCCGGACACGACGACGAAAGGGCCCGGCATCCGAATCGGATGCCGGGCCCTTTCGAGGACCTGAAACCTTAGGCGGTTTCGGTGATCGGCCGGTCGACCCAGCTCATCAGGCCGCGCAGCTTGGCGCCGGTGACCTCGATCGGGTGCTCGGCGTTGGCCTTGCGCAGACCCTCGAGCTCCTTGTTGCCGCCCTCGACGTTGGCGACCAGGCGCTTGACGAAGGTGCCGTCCTGGATGTCGGTCAGGATCGCCTTCATGCGCTCCTTGGTGCCGGCGTCGATGACGCGCGGGCCCGACAGGTAGCCACCGAACTCGGCGGTGTCGGAGACCGAGTAGTTCATGCGGGCGATGCCGCCCTCGTACATCAGGTCGACGATCAGCTTGAGCTCGTGCAGCACCTCGAAGTAGGCCATCTCCGGCGCGTAACCGGCCTCGACCATGACCTCGAAACCGGTCTTGACCAGTTCCTCGGTGCCACCGCAGAGCACGGCCTGCTCACCGAAGAGGTCGGTCTCGGTCTCTTCCTTGAAGGTGGTCTTGATGACGCCCGCGCGGGTGCCGCCGATGCCCTTGGCGTAGGACAGGGCCAGCGCCTGGCCGGTGCCGGTCGGGTCCTGGTCGATGGCGATCAGGGCCGGAACGCCCTTGCCGTCGGCGAACTGGCGACGCACCAGGTGGCCGGGGCCCTTGGGGGCGACCATGCCGACGGTGACGTTGGCCGGAGCCTTGATCAGACCGAAGTGGATGTTCAGGCCGTGGCCGAAGAACAGCGCGTCGCCGTCCTTCAGGTGCGGCTCGATGTCATTGGTGAAGATGGAGGCCTGCGCGGTGTCGGGCGCGAGCACCATGATCACGTCGGCCCACTCGGAGACCTCGGCGGGGGTGCCGACGGTCAGGCCGGCCTCTTCGGCCTTGGCGCGGGACTTCGAGCCCTCCTTGAGGCCGATGCGCACGTCGACGCCGGAGTCGCGCAGGCTCAGCGAGTGCGCGTGGCCCTGGCTGCCGTAGCCGATCACGGCGACCTTCTTGCCCTGGATGATCGACAGATCGGCATCGTCGTCGTAGAACATCTCGACTGCCACAGTGGTTCCCTTCAGATTGTTTGGTTAGTGAGAAGTATCGGGCCAGCGGTTATCGCGGGCTTTACCGGGTCGCGGTGATGGACTTGGGTCCGCGACCCACGGCGACAACGCCGGACTGCACGATCTCACGGATGCCGTACGGCTCCATCATGCGCAGCAGCGCGTCCAGCTTGGAGCGGGTGCCGGTGGCCTCGATGGTCAGCGCGTCGGGCGACACGTCGATCACCTTGGCGCGGAACAGGTTCACGGCCTCGATCACCTGGGTGCGCACACTCGCGTCGGCGCGCACCTTCACCAGGATCAGTTCACGGGCGACCGAGGAATCGGTGTCCTGCTCGACGATCTTGATGACATTGACCAGCTTGTTGAGCTGCTTGGTGACCTGCTCGAGCGGCAGGTCCTCCACCGTCACCACGATGGTCATGCGCGAGATCTCCGGGATCTCGGTGCCGCCGACCGCGAGCGACTGGATATTGAAGCCACGCCGGGAGAACAGGCTGGCCACGCGGGCCAGCACGCCCGGCTTGTCCTCCACCAGCACGGACAGGGTGTGGGTGGTGGTCATTCCTCGGTCCCCTTCTGGGAGGCGCGCTCGTGGGCGGCCAGCGAAGCCTTCTCGTGCGACATGGCCTCGTGGATGACGGCCGGCTCGGAGGCCTGCTCGTCGTCGTCGAACAGCGGGCGGATGCCGCGCGCGGCCATGATCTCGTCGTTCGACGTGCCGGCGGCGACCATCGGCCACACCTGCGCGTCCTTGCCGACGATGAAGTCGATCACCACGGGACGGTCGTTGATCGACTGCGCCTCGCGGATCGCGGCCTCCACGTCCTCTTCCTTCTCCACGCGAATACCGTGGCAGCCCAGCGCTTCCGCGAGCTTCACGAAGTCGGGGATGCGCAGGGTGTGGGTGCCCAGGTCGGTGTTGGAGTAACGCTGCTCGTAGAACAGGGTCTGCCACTGGCGGACCATGCCCAGGTTGCCGTTGTTGATCAGCGCGACCTTGATCGGCACGCCCTCCACGGCACAGGTGGCCAGCTCCTGGTTGGTCATCTGGAAGCAGCCGTCACCGTCGATGGCCCAGACCTCGGAGTCCGGCATGCCCATCTTGGCGCCCATGGCCGCGGGCACCGCGTAGCCCATGGTGCCCAGGCCACCGGAGTTCAGCCAGGTGCGCGGGTTCTCGTACTTGATGAACTGCGCGGCCCACATCTGGTGCTGGCCCACGCCGGCGCAGTAGATCGCCTCGGGACCGGCCAGCTGGCCCAGCTTCTCGATGACGAACTCCGGCGACAGCGAACCGTCCGACGGGGTCTTCCAGCCCAGCGGGTAGGCGTCGCGGACGCCGCTCAGGTAGCCCCACCATTCGGTCAGGTCCAGCAGCGGGGTCTTGCCGCCGGTGGCCGGATCGGCCTTCAGGGTCTCGATCAGCTCGGTGATGACCTCGCGGCAGTCACCCACGATCGGGACGTCGGCGTGGCGGTTCTTGCCGATCTCGGCCGGGTCGATGTCGGCGTGGATCACCTTGGCGCCCACCGCGAACGAGTCCAGCTGACCGGTGACGCGGTCGTCGAAACGCGCGCCCAGAGTGATCAGCAGGTCCGAACGCTGCAGCGCCGCAACGGCTCCCACGGTGCCGTGCATACCCGGCATACCCATGTTGAGGGTGTGGGTGTCGGGGAACGCGCCGCGCGCCATCAGGGTGGTGACCACCGGGATGCCGGTCAGCTCGGCCAGTTCCAGCAGCTCGGCCGAGGCGTCTGCCTTGATCACGCCACCGCCGACGTAGAGCACCGGAGCCTTGGACTCCATGATCATGCGGGCGGCCTCGCGGACCTGCTTGCCGTGCGGCTTGGTGACCGGACGGTAGCCGGGCAGCTTCATCTCCGGCGGCCAGGAGAACGTGGTCTGCGCCTGCAGCACGTCCTTCGGGATGTCGACCAGCACCGCGCCGGGACGGCCGGTGGAGGCGATGTGGAACGCCTCGGCGATCATCCGCGGGATGTCGATCGGGTCGGTGACCAGGAAGTTGTGCTTGGTGCACGCCATGGTGATGCCGGAGATGTCGGCTTCCTGGAAGGCGTCGGTGCCGATCAGCGAACGGCCGACCTGGCCGGTGATGGCGACCAGCGGCACCGAGTCCATCTGCGCGTCCGCGATCGGGGTGACCAGGTTGGTCGCGCCCGGACCGGACGTGGCCATGCACACACCCACCTTGCCGGTGGCCTGCGCGTAGCCGGTCGCGGCGTGACCCGCGCCCTGCTCGTGGCGGACCAGCACGTGGCGGACCTTGGTGGAATCGAAGAGCGGGTCGTAGACGGGAAGAATCGCACCGCCCGGAATACCGAATACCGTGTCGACGTCCAGTTCCTCGAGCGAACGGACGACCGACTGCGCGCCGGTGACCCGCTCGGGCGGGACCTGGCGGCGGTTCGGGGTCGCGGCCGGAGCCGCGGTCGGCTGGGCCGAAGGCGCCGGCTTACGGGCCGAGGGCCCGGGCCGTGCGGTAGGTGCGCTCACCGTCTTGGTTCCTTACTGCTTGTCGTTCCAGTCCGAGGGACTTGCCTGAACACAAAAAAGCCCCCGACAGCCATGGGCTGTTCGAGGGTGGCGCGTCGCAGCTGCGAGCTGACGTAATGGACCTACAGTCGTCGGCTCAGCGCTGGACGCGCCGGCCGATTACGAGCAACTCGATTCGATTCACGCGCTCGACGGTATGCGCGCGCTGGTCGATCAGTCAAACAGCTGACCTATGGGGTCTCATTATGTGAGACAGTGCGGTTGTTCGGGTCCGTTCACCATGATGCGAGGATGTGGGTGTGTCCTCACAGCATCAGTCCGTGCCACCTGCTCGATCGTCCCACACGCCCGGCGCCGAATCGGACGCGGGTCGCGTGATCCGCATCCCCCGGCTCGCTCACCTCGGGGTGTTCATCCTGCTGTTCTCCGTGGCCTTCCCGTTCTTCGGGGCGCCCAAGGTGCTGTGGATCCTGTTCGCGATCCCGGCCGCGCTGGTGGTGTGGATCGAGCGGACCCGGACCACCGTCTCGGACAATGGCATCGACACCCGCACCCTGTTCGGCTCCCGGCACATCGATTGGGCCGACGTGCGCGGGCTGGTCATCCCCAAACGCGGATACCTGCGGCTGCACCTGGCCGACGACACCGATGTGACCTTGCCCGCGGTCGGCTACCACCGGCTCGCCGACCTGGTCGACGCCTCCGGCGGACGCATCCCGGACCCGTTCGCCCAGGAGCCGGAAGCAGCCGACGAATCAGACGAATCTCACACCGAGGCGGCCGACACCGAGGGCGAATCCGGCAAGGCGTAGGCGTTTCCGGGGTGCAGAGTTTCCACCGGCGGTAATCGGGGTCATAGGCCGGGAGTAACGTTGATGCCCGCCGGAGGAACGTCGCGAGACCCGAAATCTCGTGTCGCGAGCCACCGGCCAGTCGCTCAACAGCCCCCTGCGACACGAACCGAGGACCAATGCCACCGCTTCGCTCACGCACCACCACCGTCGGACGCAATGCCGCGGGCGCTCGCTCGCTCTGGCGCGCGACCGGCCTCACCGACTCCGACTTCGGGAAGCCGATCGTCGCCATCGCGAACTCCTACACCCAGTTCGTACCCGGCCACGTGCACCTGAAGGACGTCGGCGAGATCGTGGCCGAGGCGGTGCGGGCGGCCGGTGGCGTCCCGCGCGAGTTCCACACCATCGCCGTCGACGACGGCATCGCCATGGGTCACGGCGGCATGCTGTACTCGCTGCCCTCGCGCGAGATCATCGCCGACTCGGTGGAGTACATGGCCAACGCCCACACCGCCGACGCGCTGGTGTGCATCTCCAACTGCGACAAGATCACCCCCGGCATGCTGAACGCCGCCATGCGGCTCAACATCCCGGCGGTGTTCGTCTCCGGCGGCCCGATGGAGGCCGGCAAGGCCGTCGTCGTCAACGGCGTCGCGCAGGCCCCGACCGACCTGATCACCGCCATCTCCGCCAGCGCCTCGCAGGCCGTCGATGACGCCGGACTCGGCGAGGTCGAGCGCAGCGCCTGCCCGACCTGCGGTTCCTGCTCGGGCATGTTCACCGCCAACTCGATGAACTGCCTCACCGAGGCGCTGGGCCTGGCGCTGCCGGGCAACGGCTCCACCCTGGCCACCCACGAGGCCCGCCGCGCCCTGTTCCAGAAGGCCGGCCAGGTCATCGTGGACATCGCCACCCGCTGGTACCGCGACGACGACGCCTCGGTGCTGCCGCGGAATGTGGCCAACGCCAAGGCTTTCCGCAACGCCATGGCCCTGGACGTGGCCATGGGCGGTTCCACCAACACCGTGCTGCACACCCTGGCCGCCGCGCAGGAGGGTGAGATCGAGTTCGATCTGCAGACCATCGACGAGATCTCGCGTCGCGTGCCCTGTCTGTCGAAGGTGTCGCCGAACTCCGACTACCACATGGAGGACGTGCACCGGGCGGGTGGCATCCCGGCCATCCTCGGCGAGCTGCGCCGCGGCGGGCTGCTGGAGACCGACGTGACCACCGTGCACACCGCCTCCTTCGACGAGTGGCTCGACACCTGGGACATCCGCTCCGGCAAGGCTTCCGAGGAAGCGCTCGAGCTGTTCCACGCCGCGCCCGGCGGGGTCCGCACCACCGAGCCGTTCTCCACCGCCAACCGCTGGTCCTCGCTGGACACCGATGCCGAGGGCGGCTGCATCCGCGACGTCCCGCACGCCTACACCGTCGAGGGCGGCCTGTGCGTGCTGCGCGGCAATATCGCTCCCGACGGCGCGATCCTCAAGACCGCCGGTATCGACGAGGACCTGTTCACCTTCGAGGGCCCGGCCGTGGTGGTCGAATCCCAGGAGGAGGCGGTCTCCAAGATCCTGGGCAAGGAGATCCAGCCCGGCGACGTGGTCGTAGTCCGCTACGAGGGTCCCTCCGGCGGCCCGGGCATGCAGGAGATGCTGCACCCCACCTCCTTCCTGAAGGGTGTCGGCCTGGGCAAGGTCTGCGCGCTCATCACCGACGGCCGCTTCTCCGGCGGCACCTCGGGCCTGTCCATCGGCCACATCTCCCCGGAGGCGGCCAGCGGCGGGTCCATCGGCCTCATCGAGAACGGTGACCGCATCCGCATCGACGTGCACACCCGCGCGCTCGAATTGCTGGTCCCCGAAACGGTTCTCGCCGAGCGCCGCGTGAAGATGGAAGCCTCCGAACGGCCGTGGCAGCCGGTGAACCGGGAGCGCCCGGTCACCACCGCGCTGCGCGCGTACGCCGCGCTCGCCACTTCCGCCGACAAGGGTGCCGTCCGGCGCGTGCCGTAATCGAGAAAGCAAGGGAATGACAATCGAATACATCGGCCAAGCCGAGACCGAATTCGTCGGCAAGGCCGAATCCATGCTGGCCGACTACACGGCGATGCTGCATCGCTCCGACGCCCGCAACGCCGAGGCGCGTGAGCTGCTCGCCGACGCCGAGGCCCTGGCGGCCGAGGTGCGCGACCTCGACAATGCCGAGTTCATGGCCACTCCCGAGGAGCAGGTTCGGATCGGGGCGCACCGGACGCTGCTGCAGCAGGAGATCGACGCGAAGTCGAGCCGGGTGCTCCAGCTCCACCAGGAGACCTACCAGGAATGGCAGGACTGGACCGCACGCCAGTGAAGGTGCGGGCGCGCCCCCATACTCACTGACCAGGTCCGGGGGGGGGGGCCCCCCCCCCCCGCCCCCAAACGGGCCGGGGCGGCCTGCATCCCGCCGTGGGGTCCCACCCGGCCCCGAACCACCATATAACCCCCC
>NZ_JBSGCY010000062.1:0-36478 GCF_053602115.1 Nocardia sp. NPDC004582
GTCGCGCTGGCCAGCGGGAACGTCGACGCCGTGGTGGCGGCGCTGCATCCGGACGTGCGCACCGTCGGCGACGGCGGCGGCAAGGTGTCCACCGCGATCAATGTGGTTGCGGGCGTGGACAAGAACGTGCGCCTCTGGCTGGGGCTGTGGCGCAAGTTCATGCTGGTCGGTGCGGGCGGCGGCCCCGGCGACGCCGCGCCCGGCCGGGAGCTCGAACCGGTCCTGGTCAACGGGCAGCGCGGCATCCTCGCGCACTCGATCCCGGCCCGCGACGGCATCGCGGGCACTCCGCGGCGGGTGTACGCCTTCACCGTGCGCGACGGCAAGGTGTGGGGCGTCTACGACGTGGTGAATCCCGACAAGTTGAGCGGCATCCGCCTGCCGCGCTGACCCGGGCCCGAGCCCCCGGGGAGATCCGGCTCGGCGGCGCCCGGAGCTGTCCTCGCGATTCGCCGCGGAAATGGCCCGCCGCCATGCTGTGCGACAAATCACGGCGTAGGGGCGTTTTCGCCGATGGATTAGGCTCCGGACATGCCGCGTATTCCGACCGTCGCCCGTCTGCAGCCGTTCGCGTCGACGATCTTCGCCGAGATGACCGAACTGGCGGTCCGCCACGGCGCGGTCAACCTCGGCCAGGGCTTTCCGGACAGTGACGGCCCCGCGGGCATGCTCGAGGTGGCGCGGCAGGCCATCGCCGACGGCTTCAACCAGTACCCGCCCGGCCGCGGCGTGCCCGCCCTGCGGCAGGCCATCGCCGCCGACCGCGCCCGCCGCTACGGCACCCACTACGACCCCGACAGCCAGGTGCTGGTCACCGTCGGCGCCACCGAGGCCATCGCGGCGACCGTGCTCGGCCTGGTCGAACCCGGCGACGACGTGGTGCTCATCGAGCCCTACTACGACTCCTACGCCGCCGCCATCGCCCTGGCCGGCGCCCGGCGCCGCACCGCCCGGCTGGTCCCCGACGGCGACGGCTTCGCTCTGGACCTGGACAGCCTGCGTGCCGCCATCACCCCGAAAACCCGGCTGCTGCTGGTGAATTCGCCGCACAACCCGACCGGCGCCGTGCTCTCGCGCGCCGATCTCACCGCCATCGCCGAACTCGCCATCGAACACGACCTGTACGTCATGTCCGACGAGGCGTACGAGCACCTCTGCTACGACGGGCACGAACACATCAGCCTGTCCACGCTGCCCGGCATGTTCGAGCGCACCATCGTGATCTCCAGTGCCGCCAAGACGTTCAGCGTCACCGGCTGGAAGATCGGCTGGGCCTGCGCGCCCGCCCCGCTGCTGGACGCGGTGCTGGCCGCCAAGCAGTTCCTCACCTTCGTCGGTGGCGGCCCGTTCCAGCCCGCCGTCGCCCACGCCCTGAACAACGAGCAGCAGTGGGTGGCCGCGCTGCGCGACACCCTCGCCGAGAAGCGACTCCGTCTCTCGGCCGCGCTCGCCGAGGCCGGTTTCGGTGTGAAGCGCAGCGACGGCACCTATTTCGTCTGCGCCGACATCACCCCGCTCGGCGCGACCGACGCCTACGACTTCTGCCGTGAGCTCCCCGAACGGCTGGGCGTCGCCGCCGTCCCGGTCAGCGTCTTCGCCGACGACAAGGCCGCGTGGAACCACCTGGTGCGCTTCACCTTCTGCAAGAAGGAGGAGACCATCGCCGAGGGGGTCCGCCGCCTCCGTGCCGGACACCAGGCCGAAGCGGTGCGCTGACGGCCTGCTGGTCGCGGTCCAGTCGGTCATGAGTGGCCCGCGACAGTGCCGCAGCGGGGCCGCAGAATTGGTCGCGTGATCGAGATGAGCGCGGTGCTGGGCGTGGCCGCCGCAGTGCTGGGGCTGGTGCTCACGCCGGGGCCGAACATGATGTATCTGGTATCGCGGACCGTGTCGCAGGGGCGGCGGGCCGGACTCGTATCGCTGGGCGGGGTGGCGGTCGGATTCGGGGTGTACCTGGCGGCCGCGACCGCCGGGATCACCGCGGTGTTCGCCATGGTGCCCGCGCTGTATCTGGCGCTGAAGGTGGCGGGCGCGCTGTACCTGGTCCACCTGGCGTGGAAGACCTTGCGGCCCGGCGGTGTCGCGCTGTTCGCGCCGACCGAGCTGCCCGCGGATTCGCCGCGCCGGTTGTTCACGATGGGTCTGGTCACCAACCTGCTCAACCCCAAGATCGCCATCCTCTACATGGCCCTGATCCCGCAGTTCGTGGTGCCCGCGCACGGGCGGGTCTGGTTGCAGAGCCTGTCGCTGGGCGCGGTGCAGATCGTCATCGCGGTCACCGTGAACGCCCTGATCGTGCTGAGCGCTGGCGCCGTCTCGACCTTCCTGGCGCGGCGGCCGCTGTGGCTGCGCGCGCAGCGCTACGTCACCGGGTCGGTGCTCGGCGGCATGGCCGCGCTGGTGCTCTCGGACCGGACGCGGCCGGTCCCGGCCTGATCAGGCGCGCAGCGGGCCGGGGTAGAGGAACTCGTCGGCCGGACGGTCGGTGCGGTCCAGCCAGGCGGCCAGGAACCCCGTCAGATCGACCGGCGAACGCGATCGCAGGAAGGTCCGGAACTCCGGCATGGACGCGTTGCCGTACTTGTGCGCCATGACGAAATCCCGGACGGCGGCGAAGAAGGCGGCATCGCCCATGGTCCGGCGCAGCGCGTGCAGGAACAGCGGACCCCGGTAGTAGACCGCGGTGAATTCGTTGTCCTTGCCCGGGTTCTGGAGCGCGATCTCCCAGAACTTCGGATTGTCATGGTATTTCGCGACGGTATCGCGGTACTCGGCGTCGACGTCCTTGCCGTCCTTGCGTTCCGGCCACAGGTAGTCGGCGGTGTAGCTGGCGAAGCACTCGTTCAGGCAGATGTCGGACCACTGCTTCACCGACATGGAATCGCCCCACCACTGGTGGGTGATCTCGTGTACCACGGTGCCGAGATCGGTCCAGGGCGCGTAGATCGGGCGCGACTGCGTCTCCAGCGAGAACTGGAGTCCGGTGTCGACATAGAGGCCGCCCGCGGTGTCGAACGGGTACGGGCCGTACAGCTCCTCCTGGAAGTCCAGGATCTCGGGCAGCCGCGCCTCCAGGTCCCGGCCCTTGGCCGCGTTCGGCGCGAAGGCGCTCAGCAGCGGAGTTCCATTGGCGCGCCGCTGTTCCAGGAACTCGAACCGGTCGACGGCGACCGTGGTCAGGTAGCCGATCACCGGCTGGCGCATCTCCCAGGACACCGTCCGGTTCGCGCCCTGCACGGTGTCGGACACCTTGTCGCCGATCGACATCACCTCCCACTCCTGCGGCACCGTGGCGTGCAGGGTGAAGGTCGCCTTGTCCAAGGGCGTGTCGTTGAGCGGATACCAGCTGCTCGCCGAATGCGGTTCACCCGCCACGAAGGCGCCGCCGCTGGGCGAGAACACCCAGCCCTCGCCGTCGGTGCCGGTCACCTCGCCCGCGTACTCCACCTGGACGGTGAACGGCAGGCCCGGCAGCAGCGGGATCATCGGGGTGACGGCCATTTCGTGCTCGCCGAAGCGATCGAACCAGGCGGGCAGGTTGTTGACGGTCACCTTGGACACCGCCGGGCCGCTGTAGTCCAGGTCGAACACCCGCAGCGCCTGGGTCGCCACCGCGTCGATGCGGGTGGACCCGGTCAGCTGATGCGTCGGCGGATCGTAGGAGATGGCGACGTCGTAGTGGCCCACGTCGTAGCCGCCATTGCCGTCCAGCGGGTAGTAGGGATCGCCCACGCCGGGCGCGCCCGCCAGCGGGTCGCTCGAATCCGCCTGCGCGGGAGCCGCGTTCGCGCCCAGCAGCAGTACCGCCCCCACTGTCAGGTACCGCCAGTTCCGAAGCATCCGCTCCAGCCGCCCTTTCCACACACGAGTGCCGACGAGCTGATGCTAATCGGCTCCGGACTCAGCTACCGCTGCCCGACACGGCCACGCTCGCCCCCAGGCCGATGATCATCACCCCGCCCGCGCCGCCGACCGCCTCCAAACGCCTGGGCGAGCGCGCGAACCATTCCCGCGCCGAACCCGCCACCAGCGCCCACACCGAGTCGGAGACCAGCGCGACCGCGATGAACAGCAGCCCGAGGATCAGCATCTGCACCGGGACCGGACCGGCGTGCGGGGCCACGAACTGCGGCAGCACCGCGGAGAAGAAGATGATCGCCTTCGGATTGGTGACACCCACCAGCATCGACTGCCGCAGCGCCCGGCCGGCGCCGACCGGTTCGGCCCGCGCCTGGAACGCCTCCCGCAGCGCGCGCCGATCCCGGATCGCCTGCACCCCGAGGTAGATGAGATAGAGCGCGCCCGCGAACTTCACGATCGCCAGCGCGATCGCGGACGCGGCCAGCAGCGTGCCCAGGCCCGCCGCGACCAGCAGCATGACACCCAGGACGCCCAGGGAATGGCCGAGCACCGACAGCAGCGCGGCCCGCCGCCCGTAGGACAGCGCCCGGCCGATGACGAAAAGCACTCCGGGGCCGGGGATTACGATCAGCGCGACGGCCGCGATCAGAAACGCCACCAGATTCGTGACGGGAACCATCAGTCCATCCTACGAAGCGGTGCAACCGGAATTCGCGGGTTCGGCGCGGATCGCTCAGCCGCGCAACTCCTCCGGCAACTGCTGCGGGTCCAGCAGCAGACGCTTGGCGTCCGCGCCGCGGACCTTGCCGGCCAGATCCAGATTGTCGGTGAGCAGCTTCCACTCGACTTCGTGGATGGCCGCGCGGGCGCGCTCGATGATGTTCAGGTCCCGGGTGCCCCAGGCGATGGGCATGGCGCTCACCGTCTGCCACAGGTCGCCGACCGGTCCGGGGGCGCGGTCCACGCGCACGGTCACCGCCGGCACCCGTTCCCCGGTGCGGGCCCGATGCCCGGGTAGCGAGCGGACCGTGCGGGTGACCAGCGCGTAGCGCGGGCCGGGGGTGTTCGGCTTGGCCAGATCGACCAGGGCCAGCAGGGTGGCCCCGTTCCCGTGGGTCTCCGACACCACCGCGGGCACCAGGTCGCCCGCGGCGTAGAGCTTGTCCACTCGGCCGCGATGCGGCATCCAGTACCCGATGAACAGCGCGGTCACCGCGGCGGCCAGGCAGGCCACCGCCAGCAGCCAGGACCACGGGTGATTCACCCAGATCAGGAACGCGGTGCCCAGTCCCAGCGCGGTGGCGGCCGTGTATGCCCAGATGCGGAGGCGTCGCAGGTACGCGACGACCTCGTTGACCGCCCGGGCATGGTCACGGTCCACCGCGAATTCGAAGCGCCGCACGTACGTCCCTCCCACCTTATGGAGGCTCTTCCTCCACTTATCCTATCGTCGGACCAAGCAGGTCGTCCGCATCGGTGATGCGATAGGCATACCCCTGCTCGGCCAGGAAACGCTGCCGGTGCGCGGCATACTCGGCGTCCAGCGTGTCACGTGCGACCACCGAATAGAAGTGAGCCTGGCCGCCGTCCTGTTTCGGCCGCAAGAGCCGCCCGAGCCGCTGCGCCTCCTCCTGCCGCGACCCGAAGGTGCCCGAAACCTGCACGGCCACCGAGGCTTCCGGCAGGTCGATGGAGAAGTTGGCCACCTTCGACACCACCAGCACCGGGATCTCGCCGCGGCGGAAGGCGTCGAACAGCTCCTCGCGCTCCTTGGTGCGGGTGGAACCCTGGATGACCGGGGCGTCGAGGTGCTCGCCCAGTTCGTCCAGCTGATCCAGGTAGGCCCCGATCACCAGGCTGGGGGAGTCCTTGTGCCGGGCCAGGATCGACTCCACCACCGGCAGTTTGGTGCGCGCGGTGGAGCACAGCTTGTAGCGCTCCTCCGGCTCGGCGGTGGCATAGGCCATGCGCTCGGCATCGGTGAGCGTGACCCGCACCTCGACACAGTCCGCGGGCGCGATCCAGCCCTGCGACTCGATGTCCTTCCACGGCGCGTCGTAGCGCTTGGGGCCGATCAGGGAGAACACGTCGCCCTCGCGGCCGTCCTCGCGCACCAGGGTGGCGGTCAGCCCGAGCCGGCGGCGCGACTGCAGGTCCGCGGTCATCCGGAAGACCGGCGCGGGCAGCAGATGCACCTCGTCGTAGATGACCAGGCCCCAGTCGCGGCTGTCGAACAACTCGAGATGCCGGTACTCGCCCTTGGTCTTTCGCGTGATCACCTGATAGGTGGCGATGGTGACCGGGCGAATCTCCTTGCGCTCACCGGAGTACTCGCCGATCTCGTCCTCGGTCAGAGAGGTGCGGGCCAGCAGTTCGCGCCGCCACTGCCGACCGGCCACGGTATTGGTGACCAGGATCAGCGTGGTGGCCTTGGCCTTGGCCATCGCGGCCGCGCCCACCATGGTCTTGCCCGCGCCACACGGCAGCACCACCACACCGGAGCCGCCCGCCCAGAACGACTCCGCGGCCAGCTCCTGATAGTCGCGCAGATGCCAGTCGCTGGACTGGTAGTCCAGGTCGATCTGATGCGCCTCGCCGTCCACGTAGCCCGCGAGATCCTCGGCGGGCCAGCCGATCTTGAGCAGCATCTGCTTGATCCGCCCGCGCTCGGACGGATGCACGATGACCGTGTCGTCGTCGATGCGCGCGCCGAGCATAGGCTGGATCTTCTTGTGCCGCAGCACTTCTTCGAGCACCGCGCGATCCAGGCTGGCCAGCACCAGCCCGTGCGCGGGATGTTTCATCAGCTGCAGCCGCCCGTAGCGGGCCATGGTGTCGACGATGTCGACCAGCAGCGGCTGCGGCACCGCGTACCGGCTGTAGCTGACCAGCGCGTCGACCACCTGCTCGGCGTCGTGCCCGGCCGCGCGGGCGTTCCACAGCGCGAGCGGCGTCACCCGATAGGTGTGCACGTGCTCGGGCGCGCGTTCGAGCTCCGCGAACGGCGCGATGGCCTGCCGCGCCGCCCCGGCCGACTCATGATCGACCTCCAACAGCAGCGTCTTGTCACTCTGCACGATGAGTGGACCGTCGGTCACGAACACCTCCTGGCTTGATCCGGGCCCGAACGGGCCTTGACCATTCTCCAGGAACCCACCGACAAAGCCACGTGACCTGCGTCCCGTGCCCCGAACGGCCCGTCAGGGGGGTTGCGCGTCGTCGGCGGATTCGGTGAAAACGGTCAAGACCAGAGTTCTGGTGGCTACGATCACCCAGAACTTGGACGCTTGTCCATTTGAGCTATTGACCCGAGAGAACCGAAAACATGCAGAGACGCTGGACGCGCGGGCTGCTGGCCGCCGCCATCGCGGGCGGGGTGACGGCCTCCGCCGTCGTCGCCGACGCCGCGCCCACCCCCACGGCCATCGGGCGGATCCACACCGACGGCGCCCGCTTCGTGGACGACAGCGGCCGGGTGGTGCTGCTGCACGGGGTGAACAATGTGGATAAGGAGCCGCCGTTCCTCCAGGCCGGGGACGGGCTCACCGTCACCGAGGACGACGCGGCGCTGCTGGCGCGCCACGGTTTCAACACCGTCCGGCTCGGGGTGTCCTTCGACGGGCTGATGCCGGCCAAGGGCGTGATCGACACCGCGTACCTGGATCGGGTCGCCGGGATCGTCGACACCCTGGCGGAATACGGGATCCACACCGTGCTCGACAACCACCAGGACGGGCTGTCGAAGGTGTGGGGCGGCAACGGTTTTCCGGAATGGGCCATCCACGCCCGCCCGGGGGCCGGGGAGCCGAACGCCGGATTCCCGCTCTACTACCTGATGCCCAGCATGAACGCGGGCTGGGACGAGGTGTGGAACAACTCCTACGGTGCGCTCGACTACCTGGGCGACGCGCTGGGCGCGCTGGCCGCGAAGCTGAGCGGGCACCCGGGCGCGATGGGCATCGAACTGCTCAACGAGCCGTGGCCGGGGACCGCCTTCCTGTCCTGCTATCCCAACGGCTGCCCGGGCTTCGACGTGAAATACCAAGCGGCCATGCAGAAGCTGACCGACGCGGTCCGCGGCCGCAACGGCGACCTCATGGTGCTGTGGGAGCCCAACGTCACCTGGAACGAGACCATGCCCAGCAACCTGGGCAAGAATCCGCCGATCAGCGCGCCGAACGTCGCGTTCGCGCCGCACGACTACTGCATGCCCAGCCAGTTGGCCATCTACATGGGCCTGCCGACCTTCCTGCGCGGCCTGTGCCCGGTGCAGCAGGACAAGACCTGGGGCAATATCGACTCGCTCACCGCGCGCACCCAATTACCCACGCTGGTCACCGAATTCGGCGACGGCGACGCGACGGTGCTGCGCAACACCATGGTCCGCGCCGACGAGCGGTTCGTCAGCTGGCAGTACTGGCACTACTCCTCGCGCTTCGGGGCGGGCGGGCCGAAGCCGGATCCGTTCCTCGGGGATGTCGGCAAGCAGCTGGTGCGCACCTATCCGCGCGCGACCGCGGGCACACCCGGGCGGATGATCTTCGACCCGGACAGCGGCGACTTCGCCTACCGGTACACCCCGCGCGCGGGAACCACCGAGATCTACGCCTCGGACGTGCACTATCCCGACGGTTACGCGGTGCGGGTCGAGGGCGGCCACGTCACCTCGGCGGCGGGCGCTCGCGTGGTGACGGTGGAGGCCGACGCGTCGACGCCGGTGACGGTGTACATCAACCGTCCGGGGTCGAAGGGCGCGACCGTGCCCACCGGTCCGATCGGAACGGGGTCGGCCAGCGGTTCCGCGAGCGGGTCGGCGGACAGCGGGTCGGCGAGCGGTTCGGCGGATTCCGGGTCGGGCACCGGCTCGACGCGGTGATGCTCGAAAGCTATTGTCGCCCTTGTGTAACGAGTTGGTCGCGGGAACCGACACGCACGTAAAGGGGCGCAGTTGGTCACGCGCCCAGTTTGTCCTATCGAGAGGTAACCACAGTGTTCTACAACGGCCTGCCGATGCTCAGCACCCTCCCCACCCTGCTCGTGAACCTGTCGTGGCTGGGCATGCGCGGCCTGTCCCTGCTGCAGCACTGAATCCGTTCGTCTTCGCCGATTGATCGGTGATGCCGTCCGGACATAACCCGGCGTCGGATGCGGGTCCGGGCGGCACACAGGTATTCTCACCGCGTTCACAGCCGTGAACGGTTCGGTGAGAAAGGTTTTCGCTAGTGAAGTTCGCAGGAACGAGGCCGTTGGTGCGCCTCGTGCTCGCCCTCGTGGCGGTGGCCGTGGCCGTGTTCGCCGTCTCCGGCTGTTCGATGCTCCAGAACGCCAGCAAGTCCGACACCGCCAAGTCCAAGGTCGGCGACTGCATCAATGTGATCGAGGGCTCGGCCACCGACTCCAAGACCGCGCCCGTCGACTGCTCCGACCAGAAGGCGGTCTACAAGGTCGCCTCGGTCGCGGACAAGAAGACCGACTGCAAGGAAGAGCAGACCTCCTACGAGGAGACCCTCAACGGCGGCACCACGGCCTTCCTGTGCCTGAGCCCCAACTTCAAGAAGGGCTCCTGCTACAACGAGAGCCAGACCACCGGCTACAAGTTCGTGGCGTGCACGGCTCCGGAGGCCTCGTTCAAGGTGATCGACCGGATCGACGGCCAGGCCGACGAGTTCGCCTGCGACGCGGCCACGGCGATCGGGTTCCGCATCATCCCCGAACCGAAGACCACCTTCTGCCTGGGCAACCCCAAGGGATAACCCAACGCTCGGGGCTGCGCTCCCCGAACCCCAGGAAGTGTCGAGACCGAGTGCTCGACACCGGCCCGGAACGCGGCGGCATCTCCGATGTCGTTCGGGTGCCGGGCTTTTCCTATTCCACCAGGGCGACCGAGGCGATGCGGTGCAGGGTGAAGTGGCGGACCGCGCCGGTGACCGGGTCCAGCGCGTCGAGCTGGCCGCCGCCGACCGCGAGCGGTTCCACCACGCGCTGCGAGGCGACGCCCTGGGCGTCCACGTAACCGATGTGGACGCGGCGGCGGGTGCGGGCGGCCAGCTGGAGCAGGTTGAGGGTGGCCTGGGTGCTGGTGCGGGAGCCGTCGGCGCGAACCGTCTGCCCGGCACGGGCATTCGCGGCGCGCTCACTCGCCCGCAATTCGGCGACCAGGGAGCGCAGCTGGTCGGTGCTGGGCGGGTTGGGCCGCCAGTTCGGGTGCGGGCGCTGCCGGGCGGGCAACCGCGCGCCGCGCGGCCGCAGGTCCACGATGGCGCCCGCGGAATCCTCGCCCGCGGGACTGAATCCGGCGGCGCGCAACCGCTCCAGCACCTCGCCCAGCGGAGCCTGGGAGATGGCGACCGTCGGTGCCACCGCGCGCAGCGCCAGTTCCCCGGCGACCGGCGCGGCCAGCACCTCGGCGAGCAGCGTGGGATCGTCACTGCGCACGAAACTCTGGGCCATGCCCGCGCGCAGCCGGCCGTGCCGGCGGGCCACATCGTCGATGAGATAGGTCAGCGACTGCGGGATGGGGGTGCGGGAGTGGGTGGTGAACAGGTGGTGCAGTTCCGCGGAGGTGGCCCCGGCGTCCAGGGCGCGGCGCACCGAGGACTCACTGATCCGGTACACCGTGGCCGCGCCCGCCGATTCGACATCGGCGACCATGGCGATCCGGTCCTGCAGCTCGGGCACCAGCGGGCCGGGCGCGATCACCGTCAGATCCGCCTGCACCAGCACGTGATCCACCGGTTCGGGCAGCGCGATCGCCATCTCCGATTCGGCGTCCTCGGGACTGCCGTGCAACAGGGCGCGGCCCGCGGAGGTGACCGCGCCGCGCGCCAGCAGCCCGAGCGCCTCGGCCTCGGCGAGGGTGGCGCGCACCGCCTCCAGCCGGTAGTGGCGGCGCCGGCGCGGCTCCCGCCAGGCCAGGATGCGACCCAGGTCGGCGGCGGAAACCTCGGTGCCGGGCGGGAATTCGGCCAGCAGGCCCAGGATGGCGTGCCGGTCGCGGACCGCGTACACGGTGCGCAGCTCGGCGGAGAGCGCCGCCAGCGGTTTGTCGTTGGCGTCGCGCAGCCCGATCATCCACGGCAGCCGGTCCAGTTCCAGCCAGGCCCGCGCCAGCACCGCCCAGCGGCGCGGCGGCACCACGGCGAGCCAGGCGTCGGAGGTGGTGGTGGGGGTCCAGAAGTCGTCGGTGCCGTCGCCCTCGGGCGCGGGCTCGGGGGCGCCCTTGTCGATCAGGCGGGCGGCGGCCAGGATCTCGGCGAGCAGGCCGAGCCGGTCCTCGTCGATACCGGTCTGCTTGGCGATCCGGCGCAGCTCGCGCACCCCGAGGCCGCCCGAACGCAGCACCGGGGCGGGCGCGCGGCCCAGCACCTCGAGCACGGAGGCGCTGTGCCGCAACAGTTCTCCCACCTCGCCCGCGGCCACCGCGTTGATGTCGGCGGGGGCGTGCTTGGTGGTGTCGGGGTGCGGTGCCGCGAGCGCGTGCGGATCGGTGACCGGCTCGTTGCGCAGCACCTGCCCGACCGAGACCGGCAGCTCCACGGTCTCCTCGTCGATCCAGTTCAGCAGCCGGTGCGCCAGCAGCCGCTGTACCGGGCGGTCGTCAGGGGTGCCGGGCGCGGCGTCGCGGGTGCGGCCGCGCGGGCCGGTGCTCGCCAGCTTCTCCAGCAGCGCGCGTTCCTGCGGCGTGGCCGCGGCCAGAGCGGCGGTGATCTCGGGTTCGGTGAGCGCGTCCGGCAATTCGGTGGTGCTGCCCAGCGGCCAGGGCAGCGCCTCCTGCGCGGCCGGTGACACCCGCAGCGCGGTGTCGGGGCCCCAGACCAGGGCTCGGGCGCGCAGCTTGGCCAGCGCGGCGTTCACGGGCGCGGCGGGCACCCGGTCCGAGAGCAGCTTGCGCAGCGTCTTGGCGGGCAGGGGAGCGCCGTGGCGACCGTCCCCGGCGCCCTGCACCACCAGGGTCTCGATGACGGCGAAGTCGAGGGTGTTCAGCTCGTCGCCCGCCCGCAGCACCGAGGCGCGCTGTTCGGTGCGGGCGGCCAGCACGGCCATCGAGGCGGGCAGGGGGACGGCCAGATCGGGGCGCAGCTCCAGCAGCGTCACGAGTTCGTCGTCGCCGCGTTTGGAAAGCCACTCGGCCAGCGTCAGATCCGCGGCCTTGGCGGACTTCGCGGTCTTGGCGGCGCGGGGCGCCTCGGGGGCGCTGTCGCCCGGGTCGGCGGCGGACGTGGCCGTGGAATCGGCGGGCGCGTCCGGGTCGCCCGTCGGGGTGGGGGTTTCGGTCACTTCACCCGATCCGTCGGGGAGTGCGGGCGCGGTTCAGCGACCGCCGCGGCGTCCAGTCGGTAGACAGCGTCTGGAGTCGTATGCGCGGCGGCCGCCCGGGAACGAGCGCCGTCAACCGCATGTCGGTCGGTACGACGAATCAGCGGTTGACGATGGTGTGCGGGTGCACGTAGGGCAGCTGCTCGACCGGCAGCGGGAACTCCATGTCCTCGCCATAGGGGGAGAGTCCACCGGAGCGGGTCGAGGAGAGCTCGGTGACCGCGTGATCGCCGTTGGCCATCTCCGGCCAGCCATTGTCCACATAGGGTTTGTTCGATTTGTTCACCACGCCGCTCATTCTGGCATGAGCACCCCGACCCGGCACTCCCCGGCACTGTGTCGGATTGCCTCCGCTTCGCTGCGGCGTGTTCGAGGCCCTGTTACCTCGGTCTTCCCTCCTCCGCTCCTCCGCTGAACGGCTGGGGCATCCGGCCGCGGGAACGCCGAAGGCCCCCATCGTCATTGATGGGGGCCTTCGGGGAGGGAACGGGGCGGCCTAGTGCGGCAGCAGGCCCTTGTTCGCCTCGAAGAAGTTCACGACGCCCGGATCGAGCTGGGTGCCATTGGCCTTGGTGGCGTTGAGGAAATCCAGTGCGGGCTGCGGGATCTGGATGCCCTGCTGCTGCGCGACCGCGATGGCGCGGTCCACGGCCTGGAAGACCTCCTGCGTGCCGTTGGTGCCGCCGCCGGGGCCGGCCTGCTGCGGAGTCCACTGCGGGACGTCGGACGCGGCGGGCGCGGGGGCCGTGCGCGGGGTGGCGGAGCTGGAGAGGCCGAGGCTCGAGGAGCAGGCGGGCCAAGCGCCCCAGCCCTGCGTGGCGAGCACCTTCTCGGCGACCGCGATCTGCTGTTCACGGGTGGCCTGGTTGGCGGTCGCGGCGTACTCGCCGCCGCCGTGGGCGGTCCAGGTGCCGGGGGAGAACTGCAGTCCGCCCTGGAAACCGTTGCCGGTGTTGATGCCCCAGTTACCGCCGGCTTCGCACTGTGCGAGCTTGTCCCAGTCGGAGTCGGGTGCCGCGCTGGCGTTTCCTGCCATGGCCACTCCCGCGCCGCCGAGGGCGATGCCGGTCAGGGCAACCTTGGCGACAGTGCGGCCGGTGTTGGTCGGCTTGCGATGGCGTCCACTCATTTTCGGGTCTTTCCTCTCGTACGCGCCTGCGAGACCGACTACCGGGGTCGGACTGAGAGGTCGTCCGGCCCGGCGCACTGGCTGTGCGCTATGCCTCGTCTTCGCCCCTTGTTCCAGTTGGGGGTCCGTACCCGCGGGGCGAAGTTCGGTGCGGCGGGCCGGTGGCGCCGGGCTGACCCGGCTGGTGGAGAACATTACGACGCCCGCCGCGAAAAATCACCATTTGGTAACCGTCGTGTCTGTCCGGGTCACTTACCGGCACAACGGGTTCCATCGGGCTTCTGCGCAGGTGGTCACGGCGAGTCTCGGCCGATAGGGGTCTGTCACCACTCCGTGACCGTCTCGTTATGTGACGAAGATCACAGGAATGGCCGGGTAACGAACTGGGCAATCTCAGCGCGCCCGACGACCTCAGCGCGCCCGGCGCCCCGACCACAGCGCGTAGACGATCGACAGCAGGAAGCCCAGTGGCGCGCACATGGCGAGCAGGTACAGCCACACCCCCGGCTTCGAATCGGTCAGCAGCCCGACGCCGAAGATGGCGAAGACCGCCAGCAACCCGATCGCGAACAGCCCCATGGCGATATAGAGCAGCCAGCCCGCGGAACGGCGAGGGGCCTGCTCGGAAGAAGTGTCGGACACCTCTCGACCGTAAAACTGATGTGCTCGGGCTATTCGCACCGGGGTAGACTCGGAGTTCAGTCGCGTCCTGCATAGCTGTGTGGGGCGCGTTCTTTTGCCCGGTTGCTCCGGGCTGGAACAACGAACGGGTGAGCGCAGTGCCGACCGGCAAGGTGAAGTGGTACGACGTCGAAAAGGGCTTCGGCTTCCTGTCCCAGGATGAGGGAGAAGACGTCTATGTTCGATCGTCGGCACTGCCCGACGGTGTCGAGGCGCTCAAGCCCGGCCAGCGTGTCGAGTTCGGTATGGCCGCGGGTCGCCGTGGCCCGCAGGCACTTTCGCTGAAGCTGCTGGAGACCCCCACCCTGCGCGAGGAGCGCGGCGGCCGGGGCGAGCGCGGTGGCCGCGGCGGCCGCGCCGACGGCGCGCCCGTCAACCGCAAGTCGGCCGACGAACTGCACGGCCTCATCGAGGACATGATCACGCTGCTGGAGACCAAGGTGCAGCCGGACCTGCGCCGCGGCAAGTACCCGGACCGCAAGACCGCCCAGCGCATCGCCGAAGTGGTGCGCGGCGTGGCCCGCGAGCTCGACCACTAGTCCGCCACTGCCGAAACGGCAATCGGGCCCCGGTGATTCGATCACCGGGGCCCGATTCGCGTTGTGGCGGACCCGGTTTCCCCGGTCCGGTGGGTCTCAGCTGAACAGCGCGGGATCGAAGGCGGGCGTGTGCACCGCCCAGATGCCGCGGGAGATGACGCCCTCGTTGCCGGCCTCGTCACGCGCCGGGATGGGCAGGTGCAGCTCCATGATGGCCAGCTTGACGCCCTCGTTGGCGGGGGTCTTGATGGTCAGCGTGCGCGGCTTGTCCCACTTGGCGTCCTTGTCGCGCTCCGGCTTGCCGGACAGCTTCCACGGCTCCTTGTAGGTGAGGATCTCCGCGTCGGCCTTGTTGTTCGGCAGGCGGTAGCCGATCAGCAGCTCCCAGGGGGCGTCGACGATCTCCTTGGGCAACGACAGCTGGATGGTGGAGCCCGGCGGCACGTCGAGGTCGGAGACCGCCTCGGTGGTGTTGCACTTGCCCATCGAGAGGCGTTCCTTGGACACCTCGAGGTCGCAGTACAGGAAGGGCTCGACCGTCACGGACTTGCCGTGCGCGTACGCGGTGATCTCGGGCTCGGACTTGTCGGTGTGGCGGGCGATGACCACGATCGCGGCGAAATAGGCCACGGCCACCACGGCTAGAACCGCCAGCAGAGCGATGATCGTGCGGGCTTTGGGTTGGTTCACCGGGTTTCCTGTCCGTTACTGGGTGGGTTCCCCGCGCCGTGCGCACCGGGAATCTCCTGCTTGGCGTGCTGAGGTCGATTACCGCCCAAACCGGGCAGCAGCGAATGCCCACGGTAGCTGACCACTGTCTGTATCAAGCCCAGCGCCATGACCACCGACACCACGCAGAATCCCTTCCACCACATGGTCGGCATCCACAGGGTGGGCAGCAGCACGCCCATCGCGCCGCCGAACACCCACGCCAGCTGCAGCACGGTCTCGGAGCGGCCGAAGCCGGACGCGACCGATTCCGGCGGCAGGTCGTCCTGGATGGCGGCGTCCAGCGACACCTTGGCCAGCGCGCTCGCACCGGCCGCGATCAGGGTGGCCAGGGCCGCGCCCATCAGGCTGTCCAGCACCGCGGCCGCGATCGCCACGGCGACGCAGGAGATGGTGCAGATCAGCACGATCAGCTGGGGGCGGCCGAGTTTCATGCGCGCGCCCGTGGCGTTGCCGGTGAAATTGCCGATGGCGGCGGCCGCGCCCACGATGCCCAGCATGGCGATCTGCTGCACGCCGTGCTTGTCGGTGGTCTTCACCACGAACGCCACATAGAAGGTGAGGAAGCCGGTCAGCACGCGCACGGTGCTGTTGCCCCACAGGCCGGTCACCACCGAACGGCCCAGTGGCTGACGGCGTTTGGTGGGCGGCACGTCCCCGGCCCGGCTGGGGTCGAGCACCTCGGTGCGGGAGTCGTCGCCGTGGTAGCCGAGGGTGGCGGGCACCTCGCCCTCGGTGTTCTCCACCCAGGCCGGGATGCGCAGGCTCAGGAACATGCCGGCGGCGGCCAGCGCGGCCGCGAAGAGCAGCGCGCCGGTCGAGCCGGTCACCTTGGCGATCAGCGCGGCCACGCCGCCCGCGCACAGGGTGCCGCCGACCAGGCCGAACACGGTGAGGCGAGAGTTGGTGCGCACCAGGTCGATTCCCGGCGGCAGCACGCGCGGGGTGACCGCGGATTTGAGCACCGAGAACGACTTGCTGAGCACCATCATGCACAGGGCCAGCGGGTAGAGCGCCCAGTTGTCGATATTGAAGATCAACAGTCCGGCCACCAGCACGCGGATCGCGAAGGACCCGGCCAGCGCGACCCGGCGGCCGTGCTGCAACCGGTCCAGCATCGGGCCGATCACCGGTGCGATCACCGCGAACGGGGCGATGGTGATGACCAGGTACAGCGCCACCTTGGTGACCGATTCCGCGGTCGCGCTGGCGAAGAACAGCGTGTTGGCCAGGGCCACCGCGATCGCCGCGTCGGTCGCGAAGTTCGCCATGGTGGCGTAGACGAGGGCGGTGAGGCCGGATTCCTCGGCGCCGTCGGCCTTGGCGGCGCGCTGGAAGGTCGCGAATCCGCTCTGGGTCAGCTCGATGCTGCGACGGGCCGCGACCCGGGTGACGGTGAGTTTCCGGGGCGGCTTGTGCAGTCCGCCGCTGTCGTGGGCGGCGGGGTCGGCCTGCGAATATGGCTGTGTGGGAGTCGCTTCCGAGTGCGGCCCTTCGGTGCCGGCGTGTTCCTGGGCGTGACCGGATTCCGGGTCGTAGCGCACCCGCCGGGTGGTGTTGAAGTCGTGCGGTTGCTGCCAGGTGTCCGGATCGTCGGTGCCGTTGCCGGACGGCTGGGTCCGGTACGGCCGGGTCGGCGGGTTGTCCCCGGACTTGTCGTGGCGGCGGCGCGCCCAGCGCGAGGTCCGGCCCGCCGCGTCGCCCGGCGACTCGTCACCGGGATCGCGCCGGGATTCGGCGCGCGGCGCCGCGGGCGGGTCGGCGGGACGCGTGGGTGCGCGCCGGGTGAGGAATTCCGGTACGTCGGTCTCGTCGCGCGGTGGGACGGATCGCCGCCCCGCGCGGTTCGCGGGCGGATAGCGGTCGTACCCCGGATGCCGTTCGATCATCGGTGAGTCCTCGTCGCCCCAGCGACCGGGATCGGCACCGGGGTCACGGGGAGCAGTCACGCCCCCAATTCTTGCAGTGCCACCGGCGTGCGGCTGCACTACCGCCGGTGTGGGGCGCCACAAGTTCGGAGAGACCGGTCGTTTCGGAGGTCAGGCGGGAACGAAACGGACTTCGTAGGAGGTGGGCCACTTCTTGCCGGTGAGCAGGAAGCGATCGGTTCCGGGCAGATGGGCGATGCCGTTGAGGACGTCCGTGTCGGGGGTGCGGGCGCTGCCGGGCAGCAGACCGGACGCGTCGATGCTCGCCAGCACGTCACCGGTGTCGGGGTCGATGCGCAGGATGGTGTCGGTGGCCCAGGTATTGGCGTAGACGGAACCGTCCGGGGCGCAATCCAGTTCGTTGAGGCGCACACCCTTGTGGCTGGTCAGCGAGACCGTCCCGGTGACGGCGAAGGTCTGCGGGTCGCGGAAGGTCAGGGTGGAGCCGCCATTGCTCATGACCACGCGGCCGTCGCGAGTGCACAGCCCCCAGCCCTCGCCGTCGAAGCGGGCGGTGCGGATCTCGGCCAGGGTGGCCGGATTTCGGGCGATGGCGACCCCGTCCTTCCAGGTGAGCTGCCAGAGCAGGTCCCCGGCGCGGGTGATGCCCTCGCCGAACAGTGGAGCGGCCAGGTCGGCGCGGGCGATTTCGGCCCCGGTGTTCAGGTCCGTGGACCGGACGGACGACTGGCCGGCGAGACCGGTGCCCTCATAGAGAACCGACCCGTCGGCTTCCAATCCTTCGGTGAACGCGCCCGGGTCGTGCGGCCGTGTCGCGACCACCTCGACACGCCACTTCGGCGTGTTGTCGGCGCTGGTGCAGCCGGTGATGGTCCCGGCCAGGGCCAGGGCCGTGGACAGCATGATCGTGGCGGCCGCTACCGGTGCACGGCGTTTGCGCTCCATACGGCAAAATGTAGGGCGTGAGCGCGGTTGGAGTTTCGGAGTCCGGTGTGCGGCCGATCCTGGCGGAGGCGGTCCAGCTGGCCCGCCGTGCGCTGCTGGACCTGGAGCCGGTCGGCGTGGGCGCGCATCTGGGCGTGACGGGCGAGGACGAATCCTCGGCCACCCATCACTTCGAGGCCACCCTGCCCGGCTATCACGGCTGGCAGTGGGCGGTCGTGGTGGCGGCCCCGCCGGAGGCGACGGTCGCCACCGTCAGCGAGTCGGCGCTGCTGCCCGGCCCGGACGCCCTGGTGGCCCCCGACTTCATTCCGTGGGATCAGCGCATTCGCCCCGGCGACCTGGCCCCCGGCGACCTGCTGGCCCCGCCGGCCAACGATCCGCGCCTGGTGCCCGGCTACATCGCCACCGGCGACCCGGCCGTCGACGAGGTCGCGCTCGAGATCGGCCTCGGCCGCACCAAGGTGCTGTCCCGCGAGGGCCGCGAAGAGGCCGCCGACCGCTGGTTCTCCGAATTCGGCCCCGACACCGATATGGCCCGCTCGGCACCGTCCACCTGCGGCCGCTGCGGCTTCTACGTACCGCTCGCCGGTGCGCTGCGCGCCGCCTTCGGCGTGTGCGGCAATGCCATGGGCGCGGACGGGCGTGTCGTCCATGTGGCCTACGGCTGCGGCGCGCACTCGGACGTGGAGCTGCCCACCGGCAACGGCTCCCCGCTGTACGAGGCGTACGACGACGCCGCCGTGGAACTGATCCCGCTCGCCGAACTCCGCCCGGAGACCCCCGCGATCGAGGGCGAATCCGGCGAGGAGGGTGACTCCGGCGCGGCCGCGGGTGCGGAAAACCCTGTGGCCGAGGCCGAATCGGGCGACTCCGCCGAGCCGGCGAGCTCCGCTGACGGGGAGACCGCCTCGGCTGACGCGGCCGAGAACGGTGCGAGCGACCCCGAACCGGCTGCCGCCGCCGGCGACGCGCCTGCCGACGCCGAGCAGGCGGAGACCGCGACCGAGTCCGCGGATGTGGCGGCCGGTGTCGTGGACGCCGATGTCGAGGTGACCGAGGTGGCCGTCGCGGAGGGTGAAACCGCCGCGGGGGAGACCGAGGCCGAGCAGGCCGATCCCGGTGTGTTCGAGGCCGTCGATCCGGACGCGGTGTACGACGACGCGTGGGCGGTGACCGCGGTGTCGGTCGAACCGGAGACCGGGTCGGCGGAATAGCGCCGAGCCCGGTCGCGACACAGCGTGACAGCTGGACCGATCGACCTCGGGAGCCGCGTCGCGCGGGCGAGGACGGCGTCACAGGTTCGGTCGTGACGAAGCGTGGATTTCGGTGGATCGCGCCGGATCCTGTGTAATACCCCGGATGCTTGGCCTTGGCGTGCCAACAACCGCTTTCGGGAAAGGGCGTAGGGCGTGGTCGCGACCGAATTCGAGGATCCGTTCGGCACGGCGGAATTGCGCGCCGGGGTGGTGGCCGCCTGGCGCGGGTCGCCCACCCGGTTGCGTGAGGACGCCGCCACCGAGGCGGATCTGGTGCGGGCCGGATACCGGGACCGGCTGCTGACCGAGCTGGCCCAGAACGCCGCCGACGCGGCGGTGAAGGCCGGTGCGCCCGGGCGGATCGCCGTCTGGCTGGACGGCCGCACCCTGCACATCGCCAATAGCGGTGCGCCGCTGGATGTCTCGGGCGTGCACGCGCTGACCGCCCTGCGCGCCTCCGGTAAGACCGAGGGGGCCGCCGTCGGAAAGTTCGGGGTGGGCTTCACCGCGGTGCTGACCGTGTCCGACGAGGTGGAGTTCCGGTCGACCAGCGGGTCGGTGCGGTTCTCCCGCGCCGAGACCTGGGCGCTGCTCGGCGCGCAGGGCATTGAGATCCCGGACGTGTCCGGGGATTTCGAGCCGCCCGCGTTGCGCCTGGCCTGGGCCACCGCGGAGCGGCCCGCGAGCGGCTTCGACAGCGAGATCGTGCTGCGCCTGCGCGAGTCGGTGGACACCGCCGAACTGCTCACCGAGATGCGCGCCGAGGCCGCCGATCTGCTGCTGGAACTGCCCGCCCTGAACACTATTCGCGTCGGCGAGGACGAGATTGCCAGTGCCCGACGTGAACTGGGCGACGGTCTCACCGAACTGCGGGTCACCGGCCCGAATTCCGATGAGCGCCTGTGGTGGCAGTACCGCACCGGCCGCGCCCGCTGGCTGCTCCCGGTCCGCGACGGCCGCCCGGTCGCGACCCGCCCGGACGTCCTGCGCGCCCCCACCCGCTCCGACGAGGAGCTCTCGCTGCCCGCGGTCCTCATCGCCGATATCCCCATGCAGCCCGACCGCCGCCGCCTGCTCCCGAGCGCCCGCCCGGCCGATCTCGCGGCCGGCTACGCCGCCTTCGCCCGCGCTCTCCCGCCCCGCGACCGCCTGGTCCTGGTCCCCACCCCGGGTTTCGCCCGCGGCGAGACCGACGCCGCCCTGCGCGAAGCCCTGATCACCGAACTCCGCGACAACGAGTGGCTCCCGGTCCTCACCGTCGGCCCGGACGCCGCCGCACCCGCCCCCACCCCGGCGGATTTCGACGCCATGCTCGGTGACCCCGCGCTCACCCCGCCGACTCGGGGGCAGATCGAGCCAGGTGCCGCCACCGCCACGCCGCCCTCGCGGGTGCGTGCCACGCGGCCCGCGGAGCCGGAGACGCTGCCGCTGTGGGAGCTGCCCGAGGACGAATCGCCCGCCGACGCTGTCGAACCGCATGACGCGATCGGCCCGCACGATGTGGTCGCCGGATACGGTGCGGCCGAATTCGACCCGAGCGGGTTGGGGACGGCTGTGGATGAATCGCGCACAGGCGGAATCCCGGTGGCCGCGGCGCCCCGGATCGGGGTGGCCTCGCCGCGTCGGGCCAGCGTCTTCACCGGTGTGACCACGGAATTGGCGGATCTGCTGGCGGAGATGACCGGGCCGCTGGTGATTCCGGAGCTGTCGGGCCGGATGTTCACCGACGCTCTCGCCGCCTTGGATGTGCACAGGATCGGCCTGGCCCGCGTCGCGGAACTGTCGGGAAGCCTGGAACGCGAACCGCAGTGGTGGTATTCGCTGTACGACGCTCTGGAGTCGTTCGCGGTGGATCCGCTGTCGGTGGAGGAGCTGGGCGCGCTGGCGGTGCCACTGGTGGACGGCCGGCTGGTGACCGGCCCGCGCACGGTGGTGCTGGATGACCGTCTGGAGCAGGCGATTCCGGTGCACTGGGCGCGCTTGGCGCATCCGGAGGCGGCGCACGAGCTGCTGGGCCGCCTGGGCGCGCGTCCGGCCACGCCGGAGGATCTGCTGAACGATCCGGGCTTGCGGGCGGTGCTGGAGGACGATCCCAGCGATCCGGACACCGTGGACGCGGTGCTGGGTCTGGCGGCGCATGCGCCGGCCGCGCCGGGCGTGCTGCCGTCCTGGCTGGGTCTGATCGAATTGCCGGACGTGGACGGCGAATTGACGCCCGCCGACGAACTGCTGCTGCCGGGCGCGCCGCTGGACCGGGTGCTGGTCGCGGATTCGCCGTTCTCCACCGTGGATGCCGCGGTCCTGGAACGCTACGGTTCGGAAGCCTTGCGCGCCATCGGCGTCGGCTGGGGTTTCACCCTGGTCGCCGAGTCCGATCCGACCGGCCCCGACCATCACCTCGACGACGAGGAGACCTGGTGGGAGAGCCTGGTCGAGGATCCGTCCGAACTGGTGGCGGTCCGCGACCTGGATCTGGTGGACGACGCCGAATGGCCCGAGGCCCTGCGGCTGCTGCTGGCCGAGGAGAGCACCCGCCGCCTGGTCGCCGACCGCGACGGCTACACCGCGTGGTGGCTGCGGCATCACGCGCACGTTGACGGCATCCCGCTGGGCCTGCTGCGCCACCCGGACGACACCTTGTTCGCGGGCCTGCTCCCGCAGCTGCCGGGCTTCGACGCCCAGGATCTGGCGGTGCTGCGCAGTGTGCTCGCCGACCCGGAGGTGCTGACGCCGGCGCTCGCCGAGGAGCTGCTCGACGCGTTGGCCGATCCGGCGAGAGTGCCTACGCCCGAGTCGATTTCGCAGACCTACCGCCGGCTGGCGGAGGCGCTGGACGCGGGCCGGCTCGACACCGAGGACCTGGTGTTGCCGGGTCAGGTGCGCGCGCTGAGCGGTGAGGTGATCCCGGCCGCCGACGCGCTGGTGCTGGATCGCCCGTGGTTCGGCCCGGCGCTGCCCGCGGATCGCCTGGTGGTCGGTGACATGGCGTGCGCGCGTCCGCTGGCCACCCTGCTGGATCTGCCGCTGGCCTCGGAGGCGGTGACGGCGGAGGTGGTGAGCACGGGTCGCGAGACCAGCTGGACCGCGGATCCGCTGGGTGTGCTGTTGCGCCTGCAGTTCGATATGCCGCTGCCGGCAGGCGATCTCGTGGTGCACGACGAATTGCGGGTCCGATTGACGGGCGCGTTCGAGGCCACGGTCGAGGTGGCGTGGTGGCGCGAGGGCGATGTCACCCACGTGCAGGGGCAGCCGCAGAACTTCTCGCGGCGCTGAGATCGGGTCCGGCGCGGGCGATCACGCTGCCCGCGCCGGAGGAGAAGGGGGCCCGGGTCAGGCCGCGTGGGCTGCCACGGTGGTGGCGAGGACGTCCAATTGGTCACGGACGGCGGCGCTGTCGTTGTCGACCAGCCAGCGCAGCACGATGCCGTCGATGGTGGCGAGGATGAAGCGGGACAGGGTGCCGACCGGAACGGTCCACTGGCAGTCGGTGGCTTCGCGCGCGTGCTCGAAGATGTCGGCGACCGTGGAGTCGTTGAAGGTGTACTGCTCGCGGGCGATGGCCAGTTTGGCGGGGGTCTGTTCCCCTTCGCGTAGCGCGTAGGTGGTGGTCTCGTAGGTGAGTAGCTGTCGTTCCGGGGTGGCTTCGATGTTGAGCCACATGAGTTCCAGGCCGGCGCGCACCAATTGCTGCAGCGCGGCTTTTCCGGTTCCGACGTCCTGCCATACGGTTTCGTTGGCGTCGACGGAATCACGCAATTCCATCGAGAGTGCCTTGACCAGCTCGGTCATCAGCTGATCTTTGTTTTCGAAACAGTAATGCACCACACCGAGGGAAACACCGGCTGCCTGCGCGACATCGCGGGTGGTAACCCCGGCCACGCCCTTTTTTTCGGCAAGGCCGATGGCTGCCTCGATAAGGTGGGCCCGTCGTTCTTCGACGCTCAATCGGGAGGACACTCCAGGGAGTTAAGCGTCCGAGGCGCGTGCAGTCAATTCGCAGGCTACACAAGTTTGCTTGGCAGGCCTGTTGGTCAGATGACCAGTCGCTTCCCCGTGCTAATCCAGACCGCGTTGTGCGCCTTTATCACCCCGACGCGCACTCCGCCGCTGAATCGCGAAGATGGTGTAGCCCAGCAGTCCGACGCCCAATCCCATCAGGCACACCGGCCGCGCGGTCGCCCACGCGTCGTTCAGCCACACCGCGACGGTCGCGATCAGGAAACCGATGGCGCCCACCAGGAGTACGGGACGCGGATCGGTGAAGCGCGGCGGAATCTCCGGGACGGTCGGCGGGGTCACCCCCTCAGACTAGAGGGCGCGAGCCGTTCCGGTGGCGCGCCGGGGCGGTCACCGGCGGAGGCGGCGAACCGGCGACCCCCACGCGGACGTTCCCGTATCGTTTGCCTCTGTGACAACGCCTTCCGACATTCGAGCGCTCGCCGGTGAACTCTCGCTGGCGGTGGTGCGCTTGACTCGGCATCTGCGAGGCCGGCGGGCCGATGCCCAGATTTCGCTGACGCAGCTGTCCGCGCTCGCCACGCTGAATCGGGAAGGCGCCATGACGCCGGGCGCGCTGGCCGCCAAGGAGCGGGTGCAGCCGCCGTCCATGACCCGGGTCATCGCCTCGCTGTCGGAAATGGATCTGGTGGAACGCAATCCGCACCCCACCGACGGGCGGCAGATCATCGTGTCGCTGTCCGACGCGGGCCGCGCCCTGATCGCGGATGAGAACCAGGCCCGCGAGGCCTGGATGACCGATCAGCTCGGGCAGCTGACGCCCGGCCAGGTCGGCGTGCTGCGCGAAGCGGTCGGCATCATGAAGCAGATCGTCGACGAGTCGGAGTAGGGGAGCCGGCTCTCGGGGCTCTAGTAGCCGAATCGCCGGTCGCTGTCGACGATCTCGCGGCCCAGCGGGAACAGCGACACCGGGATCAGCTTGAGATTCGCCCAGGCGAACGGGATCCCGATGATGGTCACGGCGAGCGCGATGCTGGTCATCAGGTGTCCCAGCGCCAGCCACCACCCGGCGACCACGATCCACACGATATTGCCGAGCATGGAGCCCACGCCCGCGCCCGGCTTCTCCACGGCTTCGCGGCCGAAGGGCCAGAGCACGAAATTGGCGATCCGGAACGACGCGATTCCCCACGGGATCGTGATGATGAGGATGCAGCAGATCAGCCCGGCGACCACATAGCCGATGGCCATCCAGAATCCGACCAGGACTAGCCACAGGATGTTCAGAATCAGCTGGATCGGTTTCACGTTTCCAGCATGCCAGGGCGGCCGGGCGGCGCACCACCTGGAAAACCCCGATTTCCGAGTGTGCGCACTGGCCAGTGATAGGTGAAATTCGCGTTCTTCCCGGCTCGCGAAACCCTTCATTGCTAATGTTGAGCTATCTCTGATATCGCCAGCTCTATCTGGTTCGAATGGCGTCGATAGAAAGGGGGGCACACTTTGGGCAAAGTCGATCGGCCGGCGGTGGGCCGCGCGGCCGCGGGTGCCGCGGTGAATAAGGAGCATTCGGCCTAGTCCCAGGGCCGGGTGGGAATCAGCGGCCGGGCGGCACCCTCGGGTGCGGCTCGGCCGCTGGCCGTTCCACGGTCAGAAGAACCAGCCCAGTTCGGCGTCGCGATCACTCGTGAACGCCTCGTCGAAGGCGCGCAGCACGGCCGGGTCCTTGGCCTGGATGCGGTGGGCGGCGGCGTAGATCCGCGCCCGGTAGGTCCCGAAGTAGAGGCTGCCGAGCACGTCGATGCCGAGTTCCAGATCGGGCGTGCGATCGGTGGGCTCGCATTCCGCGATGCCGTCCCGCACCCGCAGCGCGAAACCGCCGCCCGCGTTCCGGAACGGGTCGTGCACCGACAGCACCACGTCCAGGTCCCGCTGATAGGTGCGGGCGGTGAGCGCGGCGGGGACGTCCATGAGGCGCGTCCAGAGCGTGTCGTGCCGGCCGACGACCTCCACCAGCCGCGGATCGGTCACCAGGTAGGGGAGCGGATCGCCGTCGCAGGTGGCGGCCTTGATGTCGTGCACCAGGTCCATGCTCAGCAGCACCCGCCACAGCGCGATGTGCGATTCCGGTGTGACGGCACGCAATTCGCGGACGCTGACCGTGTTCTTGTAGTCGTGCCAGCTGCGGCGCAGGACCGCGTACCCGTCCGGGTGCACCAGGAAGAACTGCGCCGCACCGTCCTCGTTCTGCACCGATTCGGCGAAAACCCGCTGCTGCCAGCGGGCTTCGGGGCGTACCTGCGCGCCGGGCGTGAGTCGCCGCCAGCGGTCGTAGATCTCGGGTAGCAGCGCCTCGGCCTCGGCGGGCGACACCACCCGGACGCCGCCGGGATCCGGTGTGCTGGGCCGGAATTCGGCGATCCGGCCGCGGATCGAGATGTCCACCTCCGCGATCGACGGGCCGTAGCCGAAGCGGCCGTAGATGCCGCCCTCGCTGACGCAGAAGACGGTGAGCGGCAGGCCCTCGGCCTCGACGCGCTCGTGCAGTTCGGTGTAGAGCGCGCGCAGGATGCCGCGCCGCCGATGGGTGGGCGTGACCGCGACACCGGTGACGCCGCAGGCCTGCACCGTGCCGCCGCCCGGAACGGTGACGGTCATGGCGCGACTGTTGACATGCCCCACCAGGCGCTCGCCGTCGGCGGCCACCAGGGCCCGATCGGTGGGGAAGACAAGCGGGCCGAATTCCGCGTCGGCCGGGCCGCCGCGCATACCGAAGGCCATATCGGTGAGCCGGACGATCTCCGGCCGTTCCTCAGCTCGTGCCGAACGCACGGTAATGCCATTCGTCGATGCCATTCCCCGAAGATCCCAGGATTCCCGGTTCCGCGCATCCGATTTCTTCGGGGGCCAGCTGCCGCCCCCGCCGCGGCAGCTGACCCCCGTGAGAACCAGAGTGCCGCCCCGCCCCAGCGAGATCCTTAACAAGTCCTTGTCAGCGAAAATCCCCGCCGCCACGAGACGTGGCGACGGGGATCATCGGAAAGCGTTCGGGCGCGGGCCCGTTGGATCAACGGCCGTTGATCTCCACGTAGTCGCGCTCGCCGTAGCCGGTGTAGATCTGGCGCGGACGGCCGATCTTCAGCGGCTCGCGGTGCATCTCGCGCCAGTGCGCGATCCAGCCCGGCAGGCGGCCCATGGCGAACAGCACGGTGAACATGCGGGTCGGGAAGCCCATGGCCCGGTAGATGACGCCGGTGTAGAAGTCGACGTTCGGGTACAGGCGACGCTCGATGAAGTACTCATCGGTCAGGGCCGCCTCTTCGAGGGCCTTGGCGATGTCGAGCAGCTGGTCGTCGCCGCCGATCTTGGACAGGATGTTGTCCGCGACCTGCTTGACCAGGGTGGCGCGCGGGTCGTAGTTGCGGTAGACGCGGTGCCCGAAGCCCATGAGCTTCACGCCGTCTTCCTTGTTCTTGACCTTGCGGACGAACTCCTTGACGTCACCGCCCTGGGCCTTGATGTCGTCCAGCATCTCCAGCACGGCCTGGTTGGCGCCGCCGTGCAGCGGGCCCCACAGCGCGTTGATGCCGCCGGAGACCGAGGTGAACAGGTTGGCGTCGGACGAACCCACCAGGCGCACGGTCGACGTCGAGCAGTTCTGCTCGTGATCGGCGTGCAGGATGAGCAGCATGTCCAGCGCCGCGGCGATCTCCGGGTCGACCTCGTAGGGCTCGGCCGGGAAGCCGAAGGTCATCCGCAGGAAGTTCTCCACCAGCGACAGCGAGTTGTCCGGGTACAGGAACGGCTGGCCGACCGACTTCTTGTACGCGTAGGCCGCGATGGTCGGCAGCTTGGCGAGTAGTCGGATGGTGGACAGCTCGACCTGCTCGGGGTCACGCGGGTCCAGCGAGTCCTGGTAGTACGCCGACAGCGCGTTGACCGCCGAGGACAGCACCGGCATCGGGTGCGCGTTGCGCGGGAAGCCGTCGAAGAACCGCTTCAGGTCCTCGTGCAGCAGGGTGTGGCGGCGGATCCGGTCGGTGAAGTCGTCGAGCTGGGCCTGGGTCGGCAGCTCGCCGTAGATGAGCAGGTAGCTGACCTCGATGAAGGTCGACTTGCCCGCCAGCTGCTCGATCGGGATCCCGCGGTAGCGCAGGATGCCCGCCTCACCGTCGATGTAGGTGATGGCCGACTTGGTCGACGCGGTGTTCATGAAGCCGGGGTCGTAGGTGACGTACCCGGTGCTGGCGAGCAGCTTGCCCAGGTCGATTCCGTCATTGCCCTCGACAGCCTTGGCGACGGTCATCGGGTACTCGCCGCCCGGGTATTGCAGTACCGGCTTGGCGTCGTCGTCGACGTTGATGATGTTCTCAGCGGGCACGGAAGGATCCCTCTCAGGCTTGAAACCGTAGGCATCGACGCGGGTGACACACGATGCGCTTGTACTCAACGCTAGCCGCTGTCCACTACGCCCGAGTAATGAGGGTGTCCCTTGACTACCTCACAGTCACGTCGTTCGCAGGTGAGGCGAGCGGCGGTCATGTGCTATGCGCATGACGGCCGGACCTCAGGCGACCGGCACCTCCGAATGGGCACGTGCGACCCGGTAACGCACGAACGCGGGAAATGCCACGACGGCCAGCATCATGCCGACCACGACGAGCGCGCCACCACCCGCCGCTGCCGCAGCGGTACCCACCGCCGCGGCCGCGAAACCGTGCGCAACATCACCGACGCGTGGTCCACCCGCCACGACAACGATGAACACGCCCTGCAGTCGCCCGCGCATCTCATCGGTCGCCACCGACTGCAGCATGGTGGTGCGCAACGCCGCCGAGAACATGTCGACCGCGCCGCCGAAGGCCAGGCAGGCCAGCGCGATCCAGAGCGCCACGGTCATGCTCAGGCCGTGCCCGACCAGGCCCACGGCCAGGCCGAACCCGACCATGCCCAGCCCCCACAGCACGATGCAGACCACCACGGCCAGGCCTTGGCGCCGCACCCGCGATAGCCAGCCCGAGAACACCCCGCCCAGCACCGCGCCCACCGACATGGCCGCGAACAGCAGGCCCAGAGCCGTTCCGCCCGAGGCGGAGTCGCCGAAGCTGTCCTGCGCGATCTGCGGGAACAGGGCGCGCGGCATGCCGAACACCATGGCCACCACATCCACCGCGAAGGAGGCCAGCAGGATGCGCTGGGTGGCCAGGTAGGCGAAGCCGTCGAACACCTCGCGCAGCCCGGCCCGGCCGCTCTCGCCGTGCGGCGGGATGGGCGGCAGCTTCCAGGTGGCCCACAGCGTGGCCAGCAGCGCGATGGCGTCGAGCAGGTACAGCGTGGACAGGCCCGCGAACGGAATCAGCATGCCCGCCAGCACCGGACCGGCGATGGCCCCGAACTGCATGACCGTCATGCTCAGCGAGTTCGCCGCGGGCAGCTGCTCGGGCGGCAGCAGGCGCGGATAGATGGCGCTGCGGGCGGGCTGGTTCATGGCGAAGAACGCCTGCTGCGCCGAGAACAGGATCAGCACCAGCCACACGTTGTTCAGTCCCGCCGCGGCCTGCGCCCAGAAGGCGAGCGCGGTCAGGCCGGTGCCCGCGGAGGTGATGAGCAGCATCTTGCGGCGGTCCATGGCGTCGGCGAGCGCGCCGCCCCAGAGCCCGAACACGATGAGCGGGATCAGCCCGAACAGCCCGGCCAGGCCGACGTAGGACGAGCTGTGGGTGATGTCGTAGAGCTGTTTGGGGACGGCTACGACCGACAGCTGTGCGCCGATCACGGTGACGATGCCGGTGGTCCAGAGCCTCCGGTAGTCGGGATTCCGTAATGGAGTTATGTCGGCGAGCAGCTTCACCGACCTATTTTGGACCGATCATCCCATCATTCGAACGTGAGATATCCAACTCTTTCCGGCCGGGGCCCGGGCATCAGGGTTGGAGGCGTTCGACTTTCATGGCCGAGACGTCCGCGTTGCCCGGCTCGGCGGTGACCCGGATGCGGTTGTGCATGCGGCTGCGCCGGCCCTGCCAGAACTCCACGGTCTCGGGCTGGATCTGGAACCCGCCCCAGAACGGCGGCACCGGAATGTCGTCCACCTCGGCGAACCGGGCCTCGGTCGCGGCCATGCGCTGATCCAGGTCGGCCCGCGAGGCGATGGTCCGCGACTGCTCCGAGGCCCACGCGCCCAGCCGCGAGCCGCGCGGCCGCGAATGCCAGTACACCTCGGTCGCCTCGGCCGGCACCCGCCGCACCGGGCCGCGCACCGTCACCTGCCGGCCCATCGCCTGCCAGACGAATGTGGCCGACGCGTACGGGGTTCGGGTCAGCTGACGGCCCTTGAACGAGTCGTAGTTCGTGTAAAAAGTCACACCCTCGGGAGAAAGCCCCTTGCACAACACGGTTCGCGAGGACGGCCGCGGACCGCTCTCGGTGATCTCCACGGTGCTCAGCACCATCGAGTTGGGGTCGGTCAGGCCCGCGCTGGTCGCGTCCTCGATCCAATTGCGCAGCAACGGCTCCCAGCCCTCGGCCAGCCAGGTCTCGTCCAGGTCGGTGTCGCGGTGGGGATGGTTGTCGCCCTGATCGACCCCGTACTCGACCCGCAAGGCCGCGATATCGAGGTCCACGGGGACTTCGTGCGCCATCGGCCCAGTGGCCAATTTCTCCTGGTCAACCATGGGCCAGACGTTACTCCGGAGTAATCGCGGGGTTAAGCTCCAGTTGATCGGCGTGGCTGCCCAGGGATCGGGCAGCCCGACATGCAAGGAGAGTCACAACATGACTGCCAGCGCTGCGGTACCCAATGTCGTCCCCGACGGCTTCGTGAGCGGTCTCGAAGGCGTGGTGGCCTTCACCACCGATATCGCCGAACCGGACAAGGACGGCGGTGCGCTCCGGTACCGCGGCGTCGACATCGAGGACCTGGTCGCCAACCGGGTCACCTTCGGTGACGTCTGGGCCCTGCTGGTGGACGGCGAATTCGGCCGCGGCCTACCGCCCGCCGAACCGTTCCCGCTCCCCATCCACACCGGCGACGTCCGCGTCGACGTGCAGGCCGGTCTGGCCATGCTGGCCCCGATCTGGGGCTATGAGCCGCTGCTCGACATCGACGACGACACCGCCCGCGAGAACCTCGCCCGGGCCTCGGTCATGGCGCTGTCGTATGTCGCCCAGTCGGCGCGCGGCATCTACCAGCCCGCCGTGCCGCAGTCGAAGATCGACGAGTCGGCCACCATTACCGAGCGGTTCATGACCCGCTGGAAGGGTGACCCGGACCCGCGCCACATCGAGGCCATCGACGCCTACTGGGTGTCCGCGGCCGAGCACGGCATGAACGCCTCCACCTTCACCGCCCGCGTCATCGCCTCCACCGGCGCCGACGTGGCGGCCTCGCTGTCCGGCGCCATCGGCGCCATGTCCGGCCCGCTGCACGGTGGCGCCCCGGCCCGCGTGCTGCCGATGATCGAGGCCGTCGAGAAGTCCGGCGACGCACGGGCTCTGGTCAAGGGCATCCTGGACCGCAAGGAAAAGCTGATGGGCTTCGGCCACCGCGTCTACCGCGCCGAGGACCCCCGCGCCCGCGTGCTGCGCGCCACCGCCCAGCGCCTGGACGCGCCGCGCTTCGAGGTCGCCTACGCGTTGGAGCAGGCCGCCCTGGCCGAGCTGCGCGAGCGTCGCCCCGATCGCGCCATCGAGACCAATGTCGAGTTCTGGGCCGCCGTGATCCTGGACTTCGCCGAGGTCCCGGCGCACATGATGCCCGCCATGTTCACCTGTGGCCGCACCGCCGGCTGGTGCGCCCACATCCTCGAGCAGAAGCAGCTGGGCAAGCTGGTCCGCCCGGCCGCCATCTACACCGGCCCGGCCCCGCGCAAGCCGGAGACCGTCGCCGGCTGGAACCTGGTGTCACACAAGTAGATCTCTGGAATCAGCAATGGCCCGCAGCGAAGAAACGCTGCGGGCCATTGTTTTCGAGCGGGCAGGCTAACCCTTCACGACGATCGTCCCCACGATCTTGTCGCCGAGGGTCTGCTTCTTCTCGTCCCACAGCGGCCACAGCCAGCCCAGATAGCAGGCGAGGCTGTTCACCATCTCGGCGAAGTACCGCACGATGGCCATGCCGAAACCGACGGGCCGGCCGGTCGATTCACTGATCAGGCGGATGCCCACCACACGCTTGCCGAGCGTCTGCCCGGTGGTCCCCTCCTGGTAGGCCATGAACAGCCCGGCCCCGATCAGCGCCACGAGGCCGATCAGCACACAGATCAGCCCCAGGGCGTTCATGGTGCCCGTATCGCAATAGGTCGAGTAGCGGGTGGTCGTGCAGTTGGGCTTCGAGGTGCCCGCGGTATTGGCGATGATGTCGAGCAGGATGAACGGGCCCATCACGACCAGCGTGTCCAGCAGACGGGCGCCCACGCGCGCGCCCCAGCTCGCGTAATTCGCTCCGAACCCCCCGAACGGAGCGTAACCGGGCTGGGGTGCGCCGTAAGCGGGTTGCGGTGCGCCATAAGGAGATTGGGGAGCCCCGTACGCCGGTTGGGGCGCGTCGTAGGCGGGCTGCTGCGGAGCGCCGTAGCCGGGTTGCGGTGCGCCATAGGGTGATTGGGGAGCGCCGTAGCCCGGCGGCGGGGCCGCGTAACCGGGCTGGGGCGCGCCGTAGCCCGGGGCGGGCTGGTCGGCGGGCGGGTAGCCGTACCCCGGCTGCTGTTGCGGGTACGGGTTGTTCGGGTAAGTCAATGCACTTCCTCGCACAAGGGTTGATTCGGTCGGGCAGGCTACAGTCTGGGGCACTCGGGCCCTCGATATGAAAAGGAAATCGATCACAGTCGCGCGCCCGGGATCGGATCGCGCGCGGCGTCGGCGAACGGACGGCGCCGGAAGACGCGGACACGCTGAGAGCGACGCGAGATTGCCGATTCACCTGCCGATGGTCCGGCCCTGATCTGCGGCTTCGGGGAATCGCATGGTCGAACAATGGATTACACCCGCCCCAACAGCGGTGGCGAATCGGTTGCCAGACCGCGACGGCGGAAAGAATCCTGATTCAGACCATGGATTGCGCGCCGGGATTCACATAGCCTGCTCCGGTGCTCGACGCAGGACTGTCCAGGCGCGGCTTCTTCGCCGCGGGCGCGGCGCTGGCCGCGGGCCTCGTCACCGCCGGATGCGGTGTGGCGAACGGCAACTCGTCCGACCGCATCCTCGAACCGCCCCGCGGTGTCGCCGATCCGGCCGCCGCGCCGGCGCGGCTACCCGTCTCCACGGTGTCCCCGGACGCCGTCGCGGCCAAGTACGCCGGCCGCGGCCCGAAGGCCTGGGGTGTCGACATCGACGGCATCCTGACCGGCTTCAACCCGGCCGGCAAGCAATTCGCCGTCACCTTCGACGCCTGCGGCGGCCCCGGCAACAACGACATCGACGAGAACCTGCTCGCCTTCCTGCAGGCCCGGCAGATCCCGGCCACCCTGTTCCTGAACAAGCGCTGGATCGACGCCAACCCGGCCCGCGCCGGGCAGCTGGCCGCCAACCCGCTGTTCGAGATCGGCAATCACGGCACCGCGCACTGCCCGCTGTCGGTGAACGGGCGCGCCGCCTACGAGATCAAGGGCACCGTCTCCGCGCAGGCCGCGGTGGACGAGGTGTGGGGCAATCATCAGCGCATCGCCGCCCTGACCGGGCGCCCGCCGCGCTTCTTCCGCGCGGGCACCGCCCACTACGACGAGGTGGCGGTGTCGATCGTGCGGGACCTGGGGGAGACCCCGGTCGGCTATTCGGTCAACGCGGACTTCGGCGCGACCGCCGCGGCCGCCCAGGTGCAGTCCGCCATGTCGGGCGCCAAGCCCGGCGGCATCTCCCTGGCCCACATGCACCGCCCCAAGTCGGGCACCGGCCCGGGCATGCTGGCGGCGCTGCCCGCGCTCGCGGCCAACGGCTTCCAATTCGTGCATCTGCCCTAGCGTTTTCGTGCGTCTGCCCTAGCGTTTCGCGGCGGTCAGTCGCGCCGGGAGGCCGCCCAGTCGACGGCGACGGATTCGCCGCGGTCGACCGTGAAGAACGCGACTTCCAGATGCCGGCCCAGATCGACCAGTTCCATGCCCGACAACGGGACCGGCTGCACCACCCGCACCCGCCACGGGCCGGGCTCGTCCCACGCGCGCAGTTCCAGATCCAGCCGCAGCACCGGGTCGTCGCGGCCGGTGTAGTCGGCCGCGACCGGGGTGGCGGCCAGCACGGTGGCGCGGGCGCGGCGGCCATCGGCCAGGATCTTGACGATATTGGTGCGCGAAGTCTCCTCCGGCGCGGGCAGATACAGCACCAGCCGGTCGTGATCGCCGGGATCGACCCGGCAGCAGACGACGTCGCCGGGCTGCATCCACTCCCGGTCCGCGGCGCCGGCGCGCTGGCGGACCCGTGTCTCGTAGCCGTGCCGGCCCTCGATCTGGACGCGTACCCAGAACTCCGGGACGGGCTCGTCGGCGCGGACACCGAGAATGGTGGCCGTGCCCTCGGCACCGTGCAACAGCAGGGCGCGGCGGGCGGCGTCGTCGAGCACCGGACCCCGGCGGGTCAGGCCGTGCGAGCCGAATTGCGAGGACAGCCGGGCCAGCAGGCCGAGCCGCGGCACACCCGCCGGCCGGGTCCGCGGCGTCGCGGAATCCGGGGGCACGCCGGGGCCGGAAGCGGGCTGCTGGTCGGATGCGGTACTCGGTCGCTTGTCCGCGGCCATCTCCATGGTGCTGAACCGTAGTGCGTCTGTGGCGCCCCCCACAGCGATACGCGCCGTTTGTCGAACCCGCTGGCGAGATTGTTTTTTTACCCCGGACCCGCCCGTGAGCGCGGGTGATAGCCCCACTACCCTGGTCGCCATGACCTCTGCGTTCCCGACCATCCCCGACGATCTCAAGCCCGCCGACGGACGGTTCGGTTGCGGCCCCTCCAAGGTCCGCCCCGAGCAGCTGCAGTCCCTGGTGGATACCGGCGCTTCGGTGTTCGGTACCTCGCACCGGCAGAAGCCGGTCAAGGACGTGGTGGCGCGGGTGCGTTCCGGTCTGCGCGACCTGTTCTCGCTGCCCGACGGCTACGAGGTCGTGCTGGGCAACGGTGGCACCACCGCGTTCTGGGACGCCGCCGCCTTCGGCCTGATCCGCGAGAAGTCGCTGCACCTGAGCAACGGCGAGTTCTCCTCGAAGTTCGCCTCGGTCGCCAAGGGCAACCCGTTCATCGGTGACCCGATCGTCGTGAAGTCGGAGCCGGGCGACGCCCCCGAGCCGACCTCCGACCCGTCGGCCGACCTGATCGGCTGGGCCCACAACGAGACCTCGACCGGTGTCGCCATCCCGGTGTCGCGTCCGGCCGGTTCCGAGCACGCCCTGGTCGCCATCGACGCCACCTCCGGCGCGGGCGGTCTGCCGGTGAACATCGCCGACACCGACGTGTACTACTTCGCTCCGCAGAAGTGCTTCGCCTCCGACGGCGGTCTGTGGATCGCGCTGATGAGCCCGAAGGCCCTGGAGCGTGTCGAGGAGATCAAGAACTCGGGTCGCTGGACCCCGGAGTTCCTGTCGCTGCCGATCGCGATCGACAACTCCACCAAGGACCAGACCTACAACACCCCGGCGCTTGCCACCCTGTTGCTGTTCGCCAACCAGATCGAGTGGCTGAACGGCAATGGCGGTCTGGACTGGGCCGTGAAGCGCACCGCCGACTCCTCCTCGCGCCTGTACTCGTGGGCCGAGACCAGTGAGTACGCCACCCCGTTCGTCGGCAACCCGGCGCTGCGCTCGCAGGTCGTGGGCACCATCGACTTCGCCGACAGCGTGGACGCCGCGCAGGTCGCGAAGGTGCTGCGCGCCAATGGCATCGTGGACACCGAGCCGTACCGGAAGCTGGGCCGTAACCAGCTGCGCATCGGCATGTTCCCGGCCATCGACCCCGACGATGTGTCGCAGCTGACCCGTTGCGTCGACTGGGTCGTCGAAAAGCTCGGCTGATCAGTAGAAATGGCATCTGACCGGGCGAACGCGCCTCGCGAAACCCGGTTTCGGAGCTGAGGCGAATCGATCACACTAATGCGGCGCGGAAGTCTGGGAACAGATTTCCGCGCCGCGTGTCTTGCCCCATGATTCACAGAAGTGCACTACTGTTCCAGAACGTGGGCGGTGTCGCGAGCCTAGCTATAGCTGTGAGTTGCGCAGCGAACAGGAGGTAACGGTGCGTGAACTTCGAGTCATCGGATTGACGCCCGATTCCACGCATATCGTGTGCATCGATACCGAGAGCGGCCAGAAGTACCGGCTCGCCGCTGACGATAAACTGCGCGCCGCCGCCCGCGGAGATCTTGCCCGATTCGGCCAAATCGAGATCGAAACGGAAGCCACGATGCGCCCTCGCGATATCCAGGCTCGTATCCGTGCCGGCGCCTCGGTGGAGCAGGTCACCGAAGAGTCGGGCATGCCGCTCTCGCGCGTCGAACGTTTCGCGTATCCCGTTCTGCTGGAACGCGCCCGGGCCGCGGAGCTGGCGCAGAAGGCGCACCCGGTCCGCAACGACGGTCCCGCCGTGGAGACCCTGATCGAGATCGTGTCGGCCGCGTTCGCCGAGCGCGGCCACAATATCGAGGTCGCCGAATGGGACGCCTGGAAGGACGAGAAGGGCTACTGGGTGGCCCAATTGCAGTGGCAGGCGGGCCGTTCGGTGATCGCCGCGCACTGGCGCTACCAGCCCGACGCGCACGGCGGCTCGGTGGTGCCGCTCGACGATCCGGCCTCCGATCTCATCGATCCCGACTTCGGCCGGGCCCTGCGCGGCCTGGCGACCATCCTGCCGGACCAGACCGATCCCGTGGTGGAGTCGGTTCCCGCGCCCGTGGCGCGTGAGGAGCGCGGCTCCGACTACGAGCCCGCGCCGGCGCGAGTCGCGCAGCAGCAGAACGTGGATGAATACTTCGAGCAGCGCGCCGCGGTCGGCGACGGCACCGTGCCGGTGACCACCGCGGCCGCTCCGGCCCCCGCTCCCACTCCGGCTCCGGCCGCGAAGGAACCGGCGGCTCCGGCGCAGCCCGCGGCATCGGCGCCTTCCCGCCACGCTTCGGGCCGATCGGTGCGGGACCGGGCAAACTGGCCAAACTCTCGGCGACCGTGCGGCTCGGGCAGCCCCGGCTCAATCGTGAAGTGGACG
>NZ_JBSGCY010000063.1:0-36407 GCF_053602115.1 Nocardia sp. NPDC004582
GGCTGCCGCTCGCCCCGCGGCCGCCGCGCACGGTGCTGCTCACCGGCGCCAACGGCTACCTGGGCCGGTTCCTGTGCCTGGAATGGCTGGAGCGCCTGGAGGATTCGGACGGCACCCTGATCTGCGTGGTCCGCGGCCGCGACGCCGAATCCGCGCGGCAGCGGCTCGACGAGGTCTTCGACAGCGGTGATCCGGCGCTGCTCGCGCGGTACCGCGAGCTCGCGCGGCGCCGGCTGCGCGTGCTGGCCGGTGACATCGCCGCCCCGAATTTCGGCCTGGAGCACCAGGTGTGGCAGGAGCTGGCCGCCACCGTCGATCTGATCGTGCATCCCGCCGCCCTGGTCAATCACGTGCTGCCCTACGACCAGCTGTTCGCCCCGAACGTGGTCGGCACGGCCGAGGTGATCCGCCTGGCCCTGACCACGATTCGCAAGCCGGTGACCTACCTGTCCACGGTCGCGGTGGCGGCGCAGATCGATCCCGCGGTCTTCACCGAGGACGGCGACATCCGTGAGATCAGCCCCGTGCGCGCCCTCGACGACGGGTACGCCAACGGCTACGGCAACAGCAAGTGGGCCGGTGAGGTCCTGCTGCGCGAGGCGCACGAGCTGTGCGGGCTGCCGGTGGCGGTGTTCCGGTCCGACATGATCCTGGCGCACACCACCTTCGCCGGTCAGCTGAACCTGCCCGACATGTTCACCCGTCTGCTGCTCAGCGTGCTCGCCACCGGCCTGGCCCCGAAGTCGTTCTACGCCTTGGACGCTCGTGGCGAGCGGCAGCGCGCCCACTACGACGGGCTGCCCGCCGACTTCACCGCCGCCGCCATCACCGCCCTCGGCGCCCGTGTCACCGCCGGTTTCGAAACCTACGACGTGCTCAACCCGCACGACGACGGCATCTCCCTCGACGAATTCGTCGACTGGCTCATCGAATCCGGCCATCCCATCGATCGCATCGACTCGCACCGGGAGTGGTTCACCCGCTTCGAGACCGCCCTGCGCGCCCTGCCCGAGCAGCAGCGCACCCACTCGGTGCTGCCGCTGCTGCACGCCTACCGCCGTCCCGCGCCGCCCATCGCGGGCGCGGCGCTGCCGGCCAAGCGTTTCCAGGCCGCGGTGCAGCAGGCGAAACTCGGCCCGACCGGCGATATCCCGCATCTGGACCGCTCGCTCGTCGACAAGTACGCGGCCGATCTGAGGCTGCGCGGCCTGCTGCGCTGACCGGCGGCCTGCTGCTGTGACCGGCGGCTAAGCCCCTGATCCGGTTGCCGCCGCGGGGATTTCGAGCCCGTGCTGGACGGCGGCGACGGCGTCGTCGAGGATCTCGTAGAGGTCGCGCAGCGACGGGTTCGCGCCGGCCACCCAATGGTCGAGCCCGACGCCGAACGCCGCGAAGCAGGTCGCGGCGGCCAGTTTCGCGCGCAGGTCGTCGACGCCGATCCCGGCCCGGTGGGCGAAGCTGCGCGCCAGGGCGTCGCGGCGGCCGAACGCCCCGGTGAAATTCTCCTGGCGCAGTTGCGGATTGGCGATCAGCACCAGTCGGGCCCGCCGTGCGGTGTCGGCCTGGCGGCGGCGCAGGTCGAGTTCGGTGTCGTCGAGCAGGAAGTCGCGCAGCGCCGCCCGCACCGCGACGAACACCGCCTCGTCCGGTGGGCGGCGGTCCAGGGCGGCCAGCACGTAGGACATGACGTCCTCCTCGTGGCTGAAGATCACGGCCGTCTTGCCGGGGAAGTGGCGGTGAAAGGTGCGCCGCGAAACCTGTGCGGCGTCGGCGATCTCCTGCACGGTGGTCGCCTCGAAGCCGCGCCGCTCGAACAGTCGCAGCGCGGCGTCGATCAGCTCCCGCCGCACCCTGGCCTTCTCTCGTTCCCGCATCCCCGTGGGCGCCGTCATTCCGACCTTTCGTGCCGTGTCACCCCCTGGTGTCTCACAGTGACACTTCTCAGGATAGTCTAGCTGAAGTGTCTCACTGTGACACCGGAGCGAGACGAGTACGAGAGGACTCCTCGATGACGCGATGTGCCTGGCCCCGCCGCGGTGGCGCCATGATCACCATGCTCTCGGCGGCCGTGCTGGCCACCGGGCCGCTCGCCGCCACGGTGGCGGCCGACCCGCCGGCCCGGGCCGAGAACGCGGCGCCGGGCGCGGTCGTCGCGAATGCGGAGCTGCCGCGACAGCTGTGGCTCGACGGCACCGGGTCGGCCCGCAAGCTCACCTACTGGACCCGCGATTCGGCCGATCAGCCCGCGCTGTCCACCGGCGTCGTGTTCACCCCGGCGGGCACGCCGCCGCCCGGCGGCTGGCCGGTGCTGTCGTGGGAACACGGCACGGTCGGCATCGGCGACGACTGCGCGCCCTCGGTGACCGGTCGCTCCGACCGCGACAACGGCTTCCTGGCCACCTGGCTGCGGCAGGGCTACGCCGTGGTCGCCACCGACTACATCGGGCTGGGCACGCCCGGCGTGCACGCCTACCTCGACGGCCGCGCCGAGGCGCACGCCGCCATCGACATGGTGCGCGCCGCCCGCGCGGTGGACGGGTCGCTGGCCTCGAAGTGGGTCGCGATCGGTCAGTCGCAGGGCGGCGGGGCCGCGGTGTTCACCGCGTCGCTCGCGACTCGCTATGCGCCCGAACTGGATTACCGCGGCGCGGTGGCCACCGGCCCGGCCTCCAATATCGTCGACGCCGCCACGCTGATCGGCCCGGGCACCACCGTCGGGTCCTCGCACATCACCGCCTACGCCACCTACGTGCTCAACGGCCTGCAGGCGGCCCGCCCGGACTTCGACCTGGACAGCTACCTCAGCCCGCAGGGCAAGGACCTGGTCGAGGATGCCAAGACGCTGTGCTTCGCGCCGCTGGCCGACCGCGCCGAGGGGCTGACGCTGGGGCAGCTGCTGTCGCGCCCGCTGGCCCAGGGTGATTTCGTGCCCACCGCGCGCTCGGTCATGGATGTGCCGCTGACCGGCTACGACCGGCCGCTGTTCATCGGTCAGGGCACCAATGACACCGACGTGCCCGCGCCGCTGACCGCCAAGCTGGTCGCCGACATGGCGCTGGCGGGCACCTTCCCCGAGGTGCACGTCTACCCGGGCAAGGACCACAGCGGCGCGATGCTGGCCTCGCTGGCCGACAGCGTGCCCTTCGTGGCCCGGCTGTTCGCCTGACGCGAACCGGTCGGATCATGCGAAAGGCCGAGTGGCGCAATGTCACTCGGCCTTTCGTGTGGATCGGTGTCAGCCGCTGGTGACGGTGGTGTCGATGAGTCCGAACACCTCGCCCTGCGGTCCGGACACGATGCCCATGCGCCCGAAGGGGCTGTCCGAGGGACCCATGAGGACGGTCGCGCCCAGCGATTTCGCTTTGTCCAGGGCGGCGTCGGCGCCCGCGACCTGGAACCAGGTGAGCCAGTAGCTGGGGCCCGCGCCCGGCTGCCCGGTGCTGTCGGCCATGCCGCCCATCGGCCGTCCGTCCGGCCCGGCGAAGGTGGCGTACGGCATCTGCTCGTTGCCGATCTCGTCATACGACCAGCCGAACACGGCCTGGTAGAAGTCCTGCGCCGACTTGTAGCCGTTGCTGTGCAGATCGTTCCAGCAGTACGCGCCCGGCTCGTTGAAGATCCCGGCGCCGGTGTGCGCCTTGGCTTCCCACACGCCGAACACCGCGCCCGCGGTGTCGGCGGCGATGAACATGCGCCCGACGTCCATCACGTCGAAGGGCGGCATGAAGATCGTGCCGCCCGCGTCGGTCACCGCGCCCGCGATGGCGTCGGCGCTGTCGGCGGCGAAATAGGTGGTCCACACCGAGGGCATGGGGTCGGGGCCCATCTTGGGTCCGATGCCCGCGGCGGGTTTGCCGTCGAGCATGGCCATCAGATAGCCGCCGGCCTCGGGCGGGCTGTCGAGGACTTCCCAGCCGAGCAGCTGGGAGTAGAAGGCCCGCGCGGCGGCGGGATCGTCGACCGAGCAGTCGACCCAACACGGAGTTCCTTGCGGCCAAGCTTTATCTGTCGTGGGCATCCGGATCCTCCCGATAACGGTCGGTGGCGGCCGGCCGCTGCGGTCGGCCGGTCATAGAATACCGATTGGTCCGCCCTGATCGGCGCGATCTGTCCAGGTCAGACGTCCAACGCTCCGACCACGTCCTCGAAGGTGTCGCGGGCGAGCAGTTCCGCGTAGAACCCATTGCGCTCGACCAGTTCCCGATGCGTCCCGCGCTCCACCACCCGGCCGCGGTCGAGCACCACGATCTGATCGGCGTCGCGGATGGTCGACAACCGGTGCGCGATCGTGATGGTGGTCCGATTCGCCGACAGCGTGTCGATGGCCGCCTGCACCTCCCGTTCGGTGCGGGTGTCCAGCGCGCTGGTCGCCTCGTCGAGCACCATGATCGGCGGATTGCGCAGGATCGCCCGCGCCACCGCCAGCCGCTGCTTCTCGCCGCCGGAGAACCGGTAGCCGCGCTCGCCGACCAGGGTGTCGTAGCCGTCGGGCAGGCTCATGATGTGGTCGTGGATCTGCGCCGCGCGCGCCGCGGCGTGCAGTTCGGCCTCGGTGGCATCGGGTTTGGCGAAGCGCAGGTTGTCGGCGACCGAGGAGTGGAACAGATAGGTCTCCTGCGACACCACGCCCACCGCCGCGGACAGATCGGCGAACGACAGGTCGCGCACGTCGACCCCGTCGACGGTGACCCGTCCGGTCGTCACGTCGTAGAGCCGCGCCACCAGATAGCCGAGAGTCGTCTTGCCCGAACCGGTTTCGCCGACGATCGCCAGGCTGGTCCCGGCGGGCACGTCGATGTCGATGTCGCTGAGCACCTCCCGGTCCGCGTCGTAGGCGAAGCCGACCCGATCGAACCGCACCGCGCCGGTCACCCGCTCGGGCAGGGCCGCGGGCCGCTCGGGCTCCTCGATATCGGGTCGCAGATCCAGGTATTCGAAGATCCGCCCGAACAGGGCCAGGGAGCTCTGGATGTCCACGCCGGTGGACAGCAGCATCACCGACGGCCGCAGCAATCCGCTCTGCAGCGTGGTGAACGCGACCAGGGTGCCGATCGACACCAGCGGGTGCCCCGAGGCCACGGTCATCCCCGCCGCCCAGTAGACCACGGCGGGCATGGCCGCCATCACGATGGAGATGGTGGACTGCCGCCACCGCCCGGCCATGCTGGCGCGGATCTCGAGATCCACCAGCCCGCGCGATTCCCGGGTGAAGTCCTCGACCAGGGCGGGCGAGCGGCCCATGGTGCGCGCCAACAGGATTCCGCTCACCGACAGCGATTCCTCCACGATCGCCGACATGCCCGCCAGCTTGCGCTGCTTCTCGCCGGTGATGCGCCGACGTTCGGAGCCGACCCGGCGGCTGATCCACACGAACAGCGGCAGCATCGTCAGCGACACCAGCGTCAGCCGCCAGTCGAGGGCGAACATGGCGATGACCGCGGCGACGACGGAGGTGAAATTGGAGACCAGGGAGGTCAGCGTCGACGTGACGGTGGATTGCATGCCGCCGATGTCGTTGGCGATGCGCGACTGCACCTCGCCGGTGCGGGTGGCGGTGAAGAACGACAGCGGCATCGATTGCAGCCGCGCGTAGACCGCCGAGCGCAGATCGTGCATGACGTCCTGGCCGACGCCGGTGGAGATGTAGGTCTGCAGCACGCCGAACACGCTGTTCAGCGCCGCCACGGCGATCATGCCCGCGGCCAGCAGGGTGAGCAGGCCGGTGCGGCCGCCGGGCAGGGCGTCGTCGATGATGCCGCGCAGCAGGAACGGGGAGGCCAGACCGGCCAGCGAGGCCAGGCCGACCAGGGCCGCGACCACGGCCAGGCGTCCCCGATAGGGGTGGAAGAGCCGGACGATCCGGCGAAGTTCTGTTTCCGAAGTCTGATTCGCTTTCGAAGTCACAGCGCCTCCTTTCGCAGGGAGTCACACGCTATAACTGAGTCTGACTCATTATTGTTCCGAGGACAATGAGCTATGCTCGGAATCATGTCGAGCACGCCCGCGGACCAGCCGCGCGCCCCCGGGGAACCCCGCGAGGACGACCTCGCCGAGTTGTTCCTGCGCGCGACCAAACGCCTGCACCGCACCCAGGCCACGCGCCTGTCCCCGCTGGGCCTCACCCCGGCCCAGGCCCGCGCGCTGCGCATCATCGGCCGCGCCGCCGAACACGGGGACGAACCGCTGCGCATGTCCGCGCTCGCCGACCGGCTGGGCATCGTGCCGCGCTCGGCCACCACCGTGGTCGACGCCCTGGTCGCGGCGGGTCTGGTTGCGCGCGAGGCGGATCCGGCCAATCGCCGGGCCACCCTGGTGACCGCGACCGCGGCCGGCCGCGAGGCGCTGGACCGCATGTTCGCGGCCCGGCGCGAGGCGGCGGAGGAGATGTTCGCCGCCCTCACCCGAGAGCAGCGCTATACCCTGCGCGATCTGCTCGCCGCACTGACCTCCGGCGAATCCGCGCCGCGCTGAGGGGGCATACAGTCGGGCGTGTTCGACGATCCGAGCTCGTCATCTCCCTCAGCAAGGAGCCCGATAATGCCGCGTGAGCTGGCCGACCTGCCCTTCGCCCGGTTCCTGGAACCGCAGGACGCGCTGCGCGACGAAGGCGCGTACGACTGCGCGCATTTCGACGGCCTGTCCCTGGACGACCCGCAGCTGCGCGGGGTCACCTTCACCGAGTGCGCCATCTCGGCCACCACGGTGAACGGCGGCTTCTTCCGGTATTCGCGCTTCAACGACGTCTGGCTGGGCAGCACCCGCTGGATCCGCACCGACCTGTCCGAAACCAATTGGATGGACGCGGAATTCGTGATGGCCGCGCTGTCGGGGGTGGAGGCGTTCGGTTCGGTGCTGCGCCGGGTGAGCTTCCACAACTGCAAGTTCGATTCGGTGAACCTGCGCGGCGCGACGCTCACCGACGTCTCGTTCGTGGACTGCGTGCTGCGCGATATGGATATCAGCGAGGCCAAGCTGACCTCGGTGAGCTTCCCGGGCTCGGAGATCTCGGGGCTGTCGCTGCGCAACGCCAAGTTGAAGAAGGTGGATCTGCGCCAGGCCCGCTCGATCGGCGTCTCGAGCGGTGTCGAGTCGCTGTCGGGCGCGCTGGTCACCAACAATCAGCTGCTCGAGCTGGCCCCGGTGTTCGCGCACGCGTTCGGGATCGTGGTCAAGGATCTCTGAGAGTTAGTAGCGCTAGTGAACTAACTCGAGTTACCCTGCTCACATGACGGAGTGGCGGCCCACGGCCTGCATCCTGTGCGAGTGCAACTGCGGCATCCAGGTGCTGCTCGGCCCGGACGGCCGGTCCTTCGAGAAGATCCGCGGCGACAAGCTGCATCCGGCCTCGGAGGGCTACACCTGCAACAAGGCCCTGCAGCTGGACCGCTACCAGAATGGGCGCACCGGCCGCCTGACCTCGCCGCTGCGCCGCCGCGCCGACGGAACCTTCGAGGAAATCGATTGGGACACCGCGATTTCCGAGATCTCCGCCCGGCTGCTCGAGATCGGCCACCACTTCGGCGGGGAGTCGATCTTCTACTACGGCGGCGGCGGGCAGGGCAATCACCTGGGTGGCGCGTACGCCCCGGCGACCATGGCCGCCTTCGGTATGAAGTACCGCTCCAGCGCGCTGGCGCAGGAGAAGACCGGCGACTTCTGGGTGGGCGCGCGCATGACGGGCTACCCGATGCGCGCCGATGTCGAGCACGCCGAGGTGGCGTTCTTCATCGGCAAGAATCCCTATCAGTCGCACGGCTTCCCGCGGGCGCGCACGGTGCTCAAGGAGATCGCCAAGGATCCCGCGCGGTCCATGATCGTGCTCGATCCCGTGCGCACCGAGACCGCGGAACTGGCCGACTTCCACCTGCAGCTGCGGCCCGGCACCGATGTCTACCTGCTCACGGCCATGGCCGCGATCCTGGTGCGTGACGACCTCCTCGACGACGACTGGCTGGCCGCCCACACCACCGGCCTCGACGCCGTGCTCGAGGTGCTGCGGGCGGTGCCGATCGAGAAGTACTGCGCCATCGCCGATGTCGATCCGGAGCTGGTGACCGCGGCGACGCACCGGCTGGCGGCAGCCGAATCGGTGGCCGCGCTCGAGGACCTCGGCGTGCAGATGAACCGGTACTCGACGGTGGTCAGCTACGTCGAGAAGCTGGTGTGGCTGCTCACCGGCAATGTCGGCAAGCCCGGTACCCAATACGCTTTCACCGGTCTGAGCAATCTCGGCCACGACCGCGGCCACCCGGCCGGGGAGGGCCCCAAGAGCCCGGTGGCGGGCGCACCGATCGTGAGCGGGCTGGTGCCGTGCAATGTGATCAGCGAGGAGATCCTCACCGACCACCCCGCGCGCTACCGGGCCATGGTCGTCGAGAGCGCCAATCCCGCACACTCCCTGGCCGATTCGGCCCGCATGCGCGAGGCGTTGCGCGCGCTGGAACTGGTGGTCGTCATCGACGTCGCCATGACCGAGACCGCGCGCGAGGCCGACTACGTGCTGCCCGCGCCCACCCAGTTCGAGAAGTTCGAGGCCACCTTCTTCAACTTCGACTTCCCGCGCAATATCTTCCACCTGCGCCACCCGGTGCTGCCCGCGCCCGAGGGCGTCCTGCCCGAACCCGAGATCCACGCCCGCCTGGTCGAGGCCGCGGGCGTGCTGAGCGAGGCCGACTACGCGCCGCTGCGGGCCGCCCTGGCCCAGGGCCGGGAGGCGTTCGCCCTGGCCTTCCTGGGCATCTTGGGCGACCCGGCGCGCTCGAAACTGGCTCCCGTGCTGCTGTATCGGACGCTAGGACCGACCCTCCCCGATGGCGCGGCGTCCGCGGCGCTGCTGTGGGCGGCCGCCTACAATATGGTGCGCAAATTCCCGGCCAGCGTGGAACGCGCCGGGTACGGCACCGGTCTGGAAGCCGGGGAGCGGCTGTTCGAGGCGATCCTGGCGGGCAAGCACGGCATCGTGATCTCCGAGGACGACTACGAGGAGACCTGGAACCGGGTGCGCGACAAGGTGATCCGGCTGGAGGTGCCCGAGCTGCTGCGGGTGGTCGCCGCCCTGCCCGAGCCCGCCGCCGACACCGCGGCCTGGCCGTTCGTCCTCTCGGCCGGGGAGCGGCGGGCCTTCACCGCCAACACCATCTTCCGGGATCCGGCCTGGCGCAAGCGCGATGCCGCCGGAACCCTGCGCATCAGCACCGGCGACGCCGAACGGCTCGGGCTCAACGCCGGCGACCTGGTGCAGGTCACCACCCGCCGCGGCAGCGCGCGCGTGCCCGTCGAACCGACCGACCGGATGCGCTCGGGCCATCTGTCGCTGCCCAACGGTTTCGGCCTCTCGGTCGCCGACGCCGACGGCACCCCGGTCACCACCGGGACCGCGCCCAACGAGCTGACCTCGGTCGAGGACCGCGACGAATGGGTCGGCACCCCCTGGCACAAGTACGTTCCCGCCCGCCTGGATACCGTGACCACATGAAACGTACGAGTTTCGCGAACTGGCCGTGCACCGTCGCCCGCACCGTCGACCTGCTGGGCGACTGGTGGACGCCGCTGATCCTGCGCGAAGCTTTCTACGGCGCCAAGCGTTTCGACGATTTCGAATCCACCCTCGGGCTCAGCCGCAATGTCCTCACCCAGCGGCTGACCCGGCTGGTGGCGGCGGGCCTGCTCGACAAGGTCCCCTACCAGGACCGTCCGGTGCGTCACGAATACCGGCTCACCACCCAGGGCCGCGACTTCTTCCCGGTGATCGCGGCCATGATGGCCTGGGGCGACCGCTACCTGGCCCCCGAGTCCGGCGAACCGGTGCTGCTGCGCCACACCGCCTGCGACCACGACACCCACGCCGAGGTGGTGTGCGCGCACTGCCGCGAACCGCTGCGCCACGAGGACATCTCCGCCCGGCTGGGCCCGGGCTTCCCGGACCGGCTGCGCGACGCGGCCCTGGCGACGGGCCGCTTCGCCGGCGAGCCCTGAACCAGGGGTGTTCTAAGCTGCAAGCACTATGGCCCTGAACGCGACTCTCCACACCTTCGCCGTGCAACTGTCCGATATCGATCGGGGGGTGTACGAGGAGCTGGATCTGCGGGTCGCCCAGCATCCTTCGGAGACGGCCGAATACATGCTGACCCGGGTGCTGGCCTACTGCCTCGAATACGAGGAGGGCATCGCGTTCAGCGTCGGCGGCGTCTCCTCGACCGATGAGCCGCCGGTGCTGATCCGCGACCTCACCACCCGCATGACCGCCTGGATCGATGTGGGCGCCCCCGAGGCCGCCCGCATCCACCGGGGCAGCAAACTCGCCGACCGCGTGGTCATCTACACCCACCGCGATCCGGTCAAGGTGCTCGCGCAGCTCCCGGCCAAGCGAATTCACCACGCTTCGGAGATCCGCGTCTACTCGTTCGATCCCACCTTCATCGAGGACGCGGCCCAGCACCTGCAGCGCCGCAACGCGCTCACGCTCTCGATCTCCGAACGGCATCTGTACCTGGAGCTCAACGGCGATACGCTCTCGACCGACATCGAAGAGCACCGCCTCTCCTGATGGCCGCCTCCCGTCGACGCCTGATCAGCGTGGCCGTGGCCATCGCGGCCGTGCTGACGGTGACGGTCGGCTGCGGTCAGCGACACCCCGGGACCGACGATCAGCCGGACTACAGCGGCCCGGCCGGGCAGGTCATCACCGTGATCTCCGATTCGCCCGAGGCGACCACGGCCACCCTCAGCGCGTGGGATCGGGTTGGGGCGCAGTGGGTTCGGGCGATCGGACCGCTGCGGGCCGATGTCGGCGCGCAGGGCATCGGCCCCGCCAGCGAGTCGGCGACCCGCTCACCCGCCGGAATCTGGTCGCTGACAGAGGCTTTCGGCATCGCCGACGACAATGGCACCCGGCTGCCGTACCGGCGGGTGACCACCTCGGACTGGTGGGTGTCGGACACCGCGTCGCGGTACTACAACACGCATTACAGTTGTGCGCCGGGCAGCTGCCCGTTCGACGAATCGGCCGGTGAGGATCTGGGGAGCGCGGGCCCGGCCTACGATCACGCCGTCGTCATCGACTACAACCGCGCCCCCGTGGTCGCGGGGGCCGGATCGGCCTATTTCCTGCACGTCGGCGACGGCCACCCGACCGCGGGATGCGTCGCGGTTCCCGCCGCCGACCTGGACCGGCTCATGCGCTGGCTGGATCCGGCGCGCGGGCCGGTCATCGATATCGCCGTCCGGGAATAGGCCCCGAAAACCACGAATTCACAGTCGAAACACCTTGTGCCTGTTCTCACAATGTCGCACATGCGACCTGCGGGTTACCGGGCCGGGTGAATAGCCACGGCTTCCTCCGGAATCGCGCGAAAAGCATGTTTGACGTGTGGCAATTCCATCATCGCGCGCCAGCTATCGCGTGCGCACCGCAAAAGCCAGCATGTTTCGGGCAACTAAGGTTCGGGTATTCGACTTTGTCGAACGCGAAAAGGAATTGAAAACATGGGTGCGAGCCTGATGATCGTGGGGGACGACTACGGGGTCCGCGGCTCCTTGCGGGCGGCGATGGAAGAGGAAGGATACGAGGTCGCCGAGGCGGGCGCGGGTGAGGCCGCGCTGGAACAGCTGCGCGTGAACGGCGCGCCGGACGTGATGGTCGTCGACCTCATGTCCGGTGAAATGGACGCCTTCACCTGTATTCGCGAGGTCCGCCGCGCCCACGAGGTGCCGATCATGGTGGTCAGCGCCAGCGACGACACCCACGACGTGGTCGCCGCCCTGGAGGCGGGGGCCGACGACTTCGTCACCAAGCCGTTCGAGATCAAGGAGATCAGCGCGCGCATGCGGGCGCTGCGACGGCGCCCGCACCTGGGCGGGCTGCCCGACGAATCGGTGACCGAACCGCTCACCGAGATCGTGCTCGACCCCGACGAGGCTGCGCCGCTGGTGCTTTCGCCCGAGGGCGGCTCGGTGCGCCGGGGCGAGGAGCAGATTCCGTTGACCATCACCGAATTCCGGCTGCTGTGCGAGCTGGCCGCGAATCCCGGCCGGGTGCTCACTCGCACCCTGCTGCTCGAAAGAGCCTGGGACGAAGGCTTCTTCGGCGACGAACGGCTCGTCGACGTCCATGTGCGGCGCTTGCGCACGAAGATCGAGGTCGATCCCTCCGATCCTCGGATCGTGGTGACGGTGCGTGGCCTCGGATATCGCCTCGACATGCCCCGCTGAGGCCCGGTCCCGGCGCGGAGTCATGGGATCGTCATGAGATCGCAATGCGTTCGCATGGAAGACCTCAACGTTGCTTGGTCAGGCTGGGATGGTCATGCAGATCCCAATCAGCAAATTTGACGCGATATCCCAGCAAACCATCCAGATCCGGGAACCCGAGCTCGCCGACGGCGCCCACATGTGGCAGATCGCCGAGAACTCCCGGGTACTCGACACCAACTCCAGCTACGCCTACCTGCTGTGGTGCCGCGATTTCCCGTCCACCTCCATGGTCGCCGAGATCGACGGCGAGGTAGCCGGATTCGTCATCGGCTACACCCGGCCGGCGTGGCCCAATGTCCTGTTCGTCTGGCAGGTGGCCGTGGATCGGCCGCACCGCGGGCACGGGCTCGGCGTGGACATGCTCGACGCGCTGCTGGAACGCACCACCGCGCACGGCATCAACCAGCTCGAAACCACCATCGCGCCGGACAATCCGGCGTCGGTGGCCATGTTCGCCGCCCTGGCCCGCCGCCGTGGCGCGGCCCTGACCCGCACGACCTTGTTCTCGGCGGATCAGTTTCCCGGCGGGCACCAGCCCGAGGATCTCTACCGCATCGCACCGGTGACCACTCAGGAGGAACCGCGATGATCACCACCACCCCCGACCTGTCCGTGTTCGCGGATCTGGAATCGAATGTGCGCGGCTACTGCCGCTCCTGGCCGACGGTGTTCGACACCGCCTCGGGAGCCTGGCTGCGCGATGAGACCGGCCGCGAATACCTGGACTTCTTCGCCGGCGCGGGCGCGCTCAACTACGGCCACAACAACCCGGTGCTCAAGCAGTCGCTGCTGGACTACATCGCCGGCGACGGCCTGACCCACGGCCTGGACATGTCCACCGTCGCCAAACGCGAACTGCTGGAGTCGCTGCGCGAGCGCATCCTGCGCCCGCGCGGCCTGGACTACAAGGTGCAGTTCCCAGGACCCACCGGCGCGAACGCGGTGGAGGCGGCGCTCAAGCTGGCCCGCAAGGTGACCGGCCGCACCGAGATCCTCAACTTCACCAACGCTTTCCACGGCATGACGCTGGGCGCGCTGTCGGTCACCGGCAATGCCGCCAAGCGCGCGGGCGCGGGCGTGCCATTGCAGCACGCCACCTCGATGCCCTTCGACGGCTACCTCTCCGGCGCGGACGGCGACTCCTTCCAGTGGATGGAGCGGGTCCTCGACGACGCCTCCTCGGGCCTGGACAGCCCCGCGGCCGTCATCGTCGAGACCGTGCAGGGCGAGGGCGGGGTCAATATCGCCGGTGTGGAGTGGCTGCGAAAGCTGGCCGGATTGTGTTCCGCGCGTGAGATTCTGCTGATCGTCGACGACGTGCAGATGGGCTGCGGCCGCACCGGCCCGTTCTTCTCCTTCGAGAACGCCGGCATCACACCCGATATCGTCACCCTGTCCAAGTCGATCGGCGGCTACGGCCTGCCGATGGCGCTGGTGTTGTTCAAACCCGAACTGGACCAATGGAAGCCGGGCGAGCACAACGGCACCTTCCGCGGCAACAACCCGGCCTTCGTGACCGCGCGCACCGCCATCGAGCACTACTGGTCCGACGACGGCCTGGAGTCGGCCACCCTGGCCAAGGGCGCCCGCATCGATCGTGCCCTGACCGGCATGGCCGCCGCCTTCGACGGGGTGAGCGCCCGCGGGCGCGGCCTGGTGCACGGCCTGGTCTTCGACGACGCCTCCCAGGCGGAGAAGGTGTGCGCCGCCGCCTTCCAGCGCGGACTGCTGGTCGAGACCTCCGGTCCCGAGGACGAGGTGGTGAAACTGCTTCCGCCGCTGACCATTTCCGAGTACGAGCTCGATCACGGCCTGGAACTGCTGGCCGCGTCGGTGGATGTCGTCGGCAGCGGACGGGGGCGCTGACATGATCGTGCGCACCACCGCCGAGATCACCGGCACCGACCGCGATGTCGCGGGTCCGGGCTGGCGCAGCAAGCGCATCGTGCTGGGCGGCGACCGGGTCGGGTTCTCCTTCCACGAGACCACCATCGACGCCGAGACCGTCCACGAATTCCACTACCAGAACCACGTCGAGGCCGTGTGGCTGGTCGAGGGCGACGGCACCCTGGTCGATCTCGACCGCGGCGTCACCTACGAGCTGGGCCCCGGCTCCATGTATCTGCTCGACGGCCATGAACGCCACCGTCTGTTCGCCCGCACCCGGATGCGCATGCTGTGCGTGTTCAATCCGCCGGTGACCGGGCAGGAGGTCCACGACGAGAACGGTGTCTACCCGCTGGTCGCCGTCGACTAGGAGATTCGAATGACCTTGTCCGACTACGGATTGATCGATCGCTACCGCACCCGCACGGTCGCCGGGACGCCGCCCATCGAACGCGACGACCCGACGGTCTGGGGTCCGATCGACTCCCACGGCCTGGCCGAGTTCGACGACAACGGCTACGCCGTGCTGGACATGCTGCTCGACCCGGACGAGGTGCGGGCGGTGGCGGCCGAGATGCAGGACCTCACCAGCGATCCCGAGTTGCTGCTCGACGAGCGCGTGGTCATCGAGCGGGCCTCGCATCGGGTGCGCTCGGTCTTCGACGTGCACCGGCTCAGCCCGATGATCGGGGAGCTGGTGCGTCAGGACCGGATCGCCGGTCTGGCCCGCCAGATCCTCGGCTCGGATGTCTACCTGCATCAGGCCCGGGTGAACTACATGCCCGGGTTCACCGGCGCCGGGTTCTTCTGGCACTCGGACTTCGAGACCTGGCACGCCGAGGACGGTATGCCCGCTCCGCGCGCGGTGAGCCTGTCGATCGCCCTGACCGACAACTACCCGTTCAACGGCAGCCTGATGGTCATGCCCGGCTCGCACCGCACCTTCGTGCCGTGTCAGGGCGAGACGCCCGCCGACCATCACCGGGTGTCGTTGCGGGAGCAGCAGATCGGCGTGCCCTCGCAGGAGGCGCTCACCGATCTGGCGGGCAAGCACGGCATCACCCAGTTCACCGGTCCGGCGGGCTCGGCGCTGCTGTTCGACTCGAACCTGATGCACGGGTCCTCGGGCAACATCACGCCGTTCCCGCGCTCGAATCTGTTCCTGGTGTTCAACAGCGTCGAGAACACCTTGCGCGACCCGTACTCCGCACCGGGTCCGCGGCCGGAGTACCTGGCCGCCCGCGACTTCACGCCGCTGATCTGAGCCGGATCAGCTTGCGGCGGTGACGGTCCGATGCCCGCGCGTCCCGTGGAGGCGGCGGGCATCGGCCGGGGTCACCGTCTCCAGTCGCGCGGGCGGTGCACCCTTGATGTGCTGTTCGAGGATCCGCCCGGCCATCGGCGCGATGATCGGCGCGGCCATGATCAGGCCCTTCTTGTCGAAAAGGGTGAACAGCCAGACCAGGATCAGGCCTACCGGGCGCACCATCAGGTCCACGATGCCGGGCCGGTCGAATTGGCCCAGCTTGCGCTGCCACTTGGGCAGGGTCGCGATGGAGGCGAACGACAACAGCCGCGCCCCGATCGCGTAGGTCCAGCCCGCGCCGTTCTTGGGTGAGGTGAACAGCAGCTGCCGCATACCGTCCTGGGCGGCCTCCGAGGTGCACAGGCGCGCACGGACATCCGCGTAGTACTGGCGCACGCCCTCGCGGGTGATCGGCACGTCCTCGGGCTTGCAGGTCTGCAGTTCGGCGGCGATGCGGCATTCGCGCCAGTACCGCGCCTCCTCTTCGGGCGTCAGCCCGGGCCCGAACATCTCGTAGGCCTTGAGCACCGACTGCCAGCCGGTGATGTGGATCCACAACTGGGTCTCGGGGGAGTTGGCGCTGTAGCGCTGGCCGCTGATCGGCTCGATGCCGGTGTGCTTGGCGTGCACCGACATCAGATGCTCGGAGGCCTGGATGGCGGTGCGGGAATCGCCGATGGCCACGATCAGGAAGTAGGCGAAGGTGGCGTCGAGGCGGTCGCGCGGCTCGGAGTAGATCTTGCCGGTGTCGGCGACGGCCGCGGTGAGGAACGGATCGAAGTGCTCGAGGGTGACGGCGCGCTGGAATCCGATGACGGCGGTGGGGGAGGTCCACACCTTCCAGCTCGGGGAATCCGGGCCGAAGAAGCCGTAGTCGTCGCGGCGGAGGGTGGTCGGATCGAAGGTCACTGGGGCTCCTCTGCGGGCTCGATCCCATGCAATACAACGCCACCGTAGCAATTGCGCGCAATGAATACAACGGTGGCGTAGCTTTACCCTGGACGGGCGCGTGACCTCGCGATCCGAGATGACAGAATGGGGCCGATGACCGGTGTGGAGGCAGGGGATGAGGGCATGACGGCGGACCGGCCGCGCCGGCGCTACGCGCCCCGGCTGCCACCCGGGGAGCGCCGCGCGCAATTGCTCGACGCCGCCTTCGCGGTCCTGGAGAAGGCCGAACTCCACGAGCTCAGCATGGAGGCCGTCGCCGCCGAGGCCGGGGTCGGAAAACCCGTGCTGTACACCGTCTTCAAGACCCGCGCCGAACTGGTCGCCGCGCTGCTGGAACGCGAACGCGAACGCGCTCTCGAGCAGGTCGCCGACACCCTGCCCACCGATCTGCTCGGCGCGGATCCTGTGGTCGCGGCCTCCGTCTCGGTGCGCGCGTTCGTCGATGTGGCCCTGGACAATCCGACCCGGTGGCGGCTGCTGCTCGCGGGGCCCGGCAACGCCCCGGACGAGTATCGCGAAGCCATCCGCAGCTCCCGCGCGGGCATCTTCGACCAGGCCGAGGCCCTGGTACGGATGGGCCTGGTCACCGACTCCCGCTGGGCTGGAATCGATTCCGGGCTGCTCACCAACTCGCTGCTCACCATCGCCGAGATGCTGGGCCGGATGGCGGTCAGCGAACCGGATGTATACCCCCGTGAACGCATCGAGGGATTCGTTCAGGCGATCGTCGCGCTACTCGTCGGCACCGGCCAATAGCCGAAAACGCCACCCTATCGCCCCTGGCGTCACGAAAGTGACCCTTGCCACACCCTGGTACACGGGCGTACCGTCGCGCTGGTACGCAGAGGTACCACGCTGGGAGATGGCGCATGACCACAGTGAACCTGCCCGACGGACCTACGACGCCGGGCTTCGTGCAGGGCATCGAGATCCTGGCCGGGCGCACCCGCGCCTGGCGGCGGCTGCATCAGCGCTACGGGTCGGCGTTCGTGGTGTCGATGCCGCGCTTCGGGCCCACGGTCGTGCTGTCGGATCCGGCCGAGGTGAAGGCGCTGTTCACCACCCACACCGATCTGGTCGACAACCTCGACATCAATCTCGGCCAATTCCTGGGCCCCGGTTCGCTGTTCGCGCGGCGCGGCGAAGAGCACCGCAAGGAGCGCAAACTGCTCACCCCGCCGTTCCACGGGCGGCGGCTGGCGGTCTACGAATCGCTGATCGAGGAGGAGGCCGTCCGTGAGATGGCCACCTGGCCGTCGGGTCGCGAGTTCGCGACCATGGATTCGATGATGCGCATCACGCTCAATGTGATCCTGCGTGCCGTATTCGGCGCGGAGGGAACGGAATTCGAGCAATTGCGCGAGGTGATCCCGAAACTGGTGCTGGTCGCCTCCGCGCTCGCGGCGCTGCCGGTGCCGCCGGGATTGTTCGGGCGTTTCGGGCCGTGGGCGCGGTTCCAGGCCCACCGCGCGAGCTACGACGAGATCGTGGGACGGCTCATCCGCCGCGCCGCCGCCGACCCGGACCTGGCCGACCGTGACGACGTACTGGCCATGCTGTTGCAGGCCCGCTACGACGACGGCTCCGCCATGACGCAGAGCGAGATCGCCGACGAACTGCTCACCCTGCTCACCGCGGGCCACGAGACCACCGCCACCTCGCTGGCCTGGACCGTCGAACGCCTGCGCCGACACCCGCACCTGCTGACCCGCCTGGTCGAGGAGGCCGACGCGGGCGGCTCCGCGCTGCGCGAGGCGACGCTGCTCGAAGTGCAGCGGGTGCGTCCGGTCATCGACGCCACCGCCCGCAAGGTGCGGGTGGACGACTTCCAGCTGGGCCGGTGGACGCTGCCGCGCGGCCAGCACGTCCTGGTCAGCATCCGGCTCATGCACGACAATCCGGAATTATTCGCCAACCCACGCGATTTCGACCCGGATCGGTTCCTCGAGGCGCGGCCGGGGACCTTCAACTGGATTCCGTTCGGCGGTGGCGCGCGCCGGTGCATCGGGGCGGCGTTCGCGACCATGGAGATGAACGTGGTGCTGCGGGTGCTGCTGCGCGACTTCACCCTCGCGCCCACCGACGCGCCCGATGAGCGCACGCATTTCCGCGGGGTCGCGCTGGCTCCCGCGAAGAAGGGCCGCGCGGTCGTCCACCGGCGCGCGCCGCGGCCGACCACCGCCGCGGAATCCGGCGACACCGCCGCGGTGTCGGGCGAATCCAGCACGCTGTCGCGTGAATCCAGCACTGTCACAGCCGATTCCGCCGGCTCCCGGGACGCGCACGGCGAGCAGGTGACCGCATGAGCGAGCGGGTCGCCGAGGTCGGTCGGGGCATCACCCTCACCTACGAGCGGCAGGGCGCGGGCGTGCCGCTGCTGCTCATCGCCGGGCTCGGGCAGCAGAAGCACGAATGGCACGACGGGCTGGTCGCGCAGCTGGTCGTGCGCGGCTACGACGTGGTGCGCTTCGACAATCGCGATGTCGGCGCCTCCACCCACGCCGGCTTCCGGCCGCCGGGCGGACTGGCCATGGCCCGCAAACGCTGGGACCCACGGCAATACGACCTCGGGGACCTGGCCGCCGACACCGCCGGGCTGCTCGACGCCCTGGGCTGGCGGTCGGCGCATCTGGTCGGCATGTCGATGGGCGGGATGATCGCCCAGACCGTGGCCGCCCGCCATCCCGAGCGGGTGTCCTCGCTGACGTCGATGTTCTCCACCACGGGCGCGCCACGCGTCGGGCGGCCCGCGCCGTCCACCTGGATTCGCATGTTCGCCAAGCCCGCTCGCACGCGGGAGGAGCATGTCGAGGCGGCGGTGCGCATGTACCGGCACATCGGGTCGGCCGGCTATCCGATCGACGAGCCGCGCATCCGGGCCACGGCGGGCCTGACCTGGGATCGTGATCCGCGCCCGGCGGCGGGCGTGGGCCGGCAGCTCGCCGGAATCCTCAAGTCCGGGGACCGGACTCGCGAGGTGCGGACCATCACCGCGCCCACCCTGGTGGTGCACGGCGACCGCGACCTGATGGTGAACCCGACCGGCGGCGCGGTGACCGCCGCCGCGATCCGGGGCGCGCGCCTGCACACCGTGCCGGGCATGGGCCACGATCTGCCGGTCGCGCTCTGGCCCACCTTCGCCGACCTCATCGACACCCACATCCGCACCGCCGAATCCAGGAGCTCCGATGCCCCGAACCTCTAGGCCGCTGTCCGGCCACCCGGTCATGATCACCGGCGCGGCCTCCGGGATCGGGCGGGGATTGGCCCAATTGCTCTCCCGCCGTGGATCACCGGTGGCCATCGCCGATATCGACGCCGACGGGTTGAAGCAGACCGCCGCCGGGCTGAACGGGCCGGTGCTGACCCGGGTGCTCGACGTGCGCGACGCCGCCGACCAGCTCGCGTTCGCCGACGAAGTGAAGGCGTGGCTGACCGCACCGCTGGCCGCGGTCTTCAACAATGCCGGTGTGGCCGTGTCCTCCTCGGTGCTCGACACCGTGCCCGAGGACGACGAATGGCTGCGGCAGATCAACTTCGACGGCGTCGTGAACGGGACGCGGGCCTTCCTGCCGCTCCTGGTCGAACAGGGCAGTGGCGCGATCGTCAACACCTCCAGCGTGTTCGGGCTGGCGGGCATGCCGTACCAAAGCGCCTACTGCGCGGCGAAATTCGCGGTGCGCGGTTTCACCGACGCGCTGCGGCAGGAACTGCGCGGGACCGGCGTCTCGGCGGTGACCGTGCACCCCGGCGGCATTCGCACCAATATCGCCCGCAACGGACGCGTGCGGCAGGACCCCGAGGGGCGGGGCCGCAGCCACGAGCAGATGGCCGCCGAATTCGAGGCCATGACCATGACCAGCCCGGAGAAGGCGGCCGAGATCATCTGCCGCGGCGTCGAACGCGGCAAGGCGCGCATCCTCGTCGGACCCGACGCGTATCTGTTCGACACCCTCACCCGGGTGACCCCGACGCACTACTTCGAGGTGCTGTCGGCCGTGATGGGCCTGGCGCGGGCGCGGGCCGCGAAGGGAGCACGACGATGACCGAACACGTGGACGTCCTGATCGTCGGGGCCGGACTCTCGGGCATCGGGGCGGCCCATCATCTGCAGGACGCGTTCCCGGACCGCAGCTACGCGATCCTCGAGGCCCGCGCGGCCATGGGCGGAACCTGGGATCTGTTCCGCTATCCGGGCGTGCGGTCGGACTCCGACATGCACACCCTCGGATACCGATTCCGGCCGTGGGTGGCGGCCGAGGCCATCGCGGACGGGCCCGCCATCCTGTCCTACATTCGCGAGACCGCCGCCGACGCGGGCATCGACCAGCGAATCCGCTACGGGCACAGCGTGACCGGTGCCGCCTGGGACTCGGAGGAAGCGCGCTGGACCGTAGGCTACGAGCACGACGGTCGAGCCTCGACCATCACCTGCGACTTCCTCTACCTGTGCAGCGGCTACTACCGCTACGACGAGGGCTATGTCCCGGAGTTCGCCGGGCTGGACGAGTTCCGGGGACAGGTGGTGCATCCGCAGCATTGGCCCGCCGAACTCGATTACGCCGGAAAACGGGTCGTGGTGATCGGCAGCGGCGCGACCGCGGTGACGCTGGTGCCCGCCATGGCCGAGACCGCGGCGCACGTCACCATGCTGCAGCGCTCGCCCACCTACATCATGTCCGCGCCCACGGTCGACGCCGTCGCCACCAAACTGCGGCAATGGCTGGGGGAGCGGCGCGCCTACGCCGTCACCCGCTGGAAGAACGTGGCCATCGGCACCGTCATCTACCAGCTCAGTCAGCGGCGACCGGCCATGATGCGCAAGTTCTTCCGCAACCTGACCATCAAGCAGCTGCCCGACGGATACGACGTCGACACGCATTTCAATCCCAGCTACAACCCGTGGGATCAGCGGCTGTGCCTGGTGCCCGACGGGGATCTGTTCCGGGCCATCAGCGCCGGCCGCGCCTCGGTGGTCACCGACCGCATCGAGCGGTTCACCGCCGACGGCATCCGGCTCGAGTCCGGAACCGAACTGCCCGCCGACATCGTGGTGACCGCGACCGGACTGGATCTGCTGGCGCTGGGCGGCATCGCGCTCACCGTCGACGGCCGCGAGATCGCGGCGTCCGAAACGATGGCCTACAAGGGCATGATGCTCAGCGGTGTCCCGAATTTCGCCTTCACCATCGGCTACACCAACGCCTCCTGGACGCTCAAGGCCGACCTGGTCGCCGAATTCGTCTGCCGGCTGCTGCGGCACCTCGACGAGCACGGGTACAGCCAGGCCACGCCGTGGCCGGACCCGGCGGTGACCACCACACCGCTGCTCGACTTCCAGGCGGGCTACGTCCTGCGCTCGATGGATCGCTTCCCCAAGGCCGGATCGCGCCCGCCGTGGCGGCTGGGCATGAACTACGCGCGGGACGTGATCACCTTGCGGCACGGGCGAATCGAGGACGGCACCATTCGCTTCGGCCGCCGCTCGGTGCGCGCCGCGAGCGCCGATCGCGGGCCCGAACCGGTGACCGCCTGACCTCGGTGACCAGCGCCGCGGCGAACACACCGGCCGCCGCGGCGCGCACCGAGATTCGGGCAAACTACGCTGATGCTCGTGACCCGCGCCGACCCCGCCACCAGCGCCGACTCCGCCGCCGAGTCCGGCTTCCGGCGCCGGCTGCTCGATGCCATGGCCGACGCGATCCGCGCGCGCGGTTACCGTGACACCACGGTCGCCGATATCGTGCGCCTGGCCAAGACCTCGCGGCGCACCTTCTACGAGCATTTCGACGACAAGCAGGACTGCTTCGTGGCCCTGCTGACCGAACGCAACAACGACACCATCGCGCAGATCTACGCCGCCGTGGACGTGTCCGCGCCGTGGGACACCCAGATCCATCAGGCGATCGAAGCCTGGATCGGGGCCTCGCGTGAGGACACCCCGATCACGCTGGCCTGGATCCGCGACATCCCGGCGCTGGGGGAGCGGGCCCGGGAGTTGCAGCGCGACGCCGCCGACGCGTTCATCACGCTGATCCAGACCCTGACCGCCACAACGGAATTCCAGGGCGCGGGCCTGCATCCGCCGACGCGTCAGATGGCGACGATCCTCTACGGGGGGTTCCGTGAACTCATCGCCTCGACGGTCGAGGACGGGCGCGATATCACCGAGATCATTCCGGTGGCGGTGGAAACCGCGCTGGCCCTGATCGGCCCGCGCTACCCCGCCTGATCGGGCTGGGAGGCGCTGCCTGATCGGGCTGCGGGTCGCCGCTGATCATTCCTTGCGGGGCCGGGCGCGGAAGTGTGCGCGCTCGCCCTGTTTGCCGAACAGGCTGAGGAATTCGACCGGCTGATCGTCGGCCGAGCCGAACCAGTGCGGTTCGCGGGTGTCGAATTCGGCGGCCTCGCCGGGTTGCAGGACCAGGTCGTGCTCGCCGAGGATCATCCGCAACCGGCCGTTGAGGACGTACAGCCACTCGTAGCCCTCGTGGGTCTGCGGATTCGGTTCGGTGCGACCGGATCTCGGGTCGATGATGATCTTGAACGCCTGAATGCCGCCCGCCCGCCGGGTCAACGGCAGCATCTGCATCCCGCCGCGTGTGATGGGCCGCAGGTGGACCCGTGGATCCCCGGTGGCGGGCGCGTTCACCAGCTCGTCGAGGGTGACGCCGTGCGCGCGCGCCAAGGGCAGCAGCTGCTCCAGGGTCGGCCGCCGCGCCCCCGACTCCAGCCGTGACAGTGTGCTCACCGATATCCCGGTCTCCGCGGACAGCTCGGCCAGCGTGGTTTCCCGTTGTTTACGCAGCTCACGGAGTCGTAGACCGACCCCTTCCAAGGCTGCGTCGATATCCTCGGCCATCACCCCAGTTTGCCACATCGGCAAATAAGGTTGCCGATACGCCCTCGCGGTCCGCATGGTCGTACACAGGAGGTGGTCATCAATGACCGATCGGCTGAACGACAGCTATGACGTGGTGGTGGTAGGCGGCGGACCCGCGGGCCTGAACGGAGCCCTCATGCTCGCCCGGGCCCGCCGCACGGTGGCGGTGATCGACGCGGGCGCCCCGCGCAACGCCCCCGCCGACCGGGTGCACGGCCTGTTCGCCCGCGAGGGCGTCCCGCCCGGCGAACTACTGACCCGCGGCCGCGAGGAGGTCCGCGACTACGGCGGCCACATCGTCTCCGGTGAGGTGACCGGAATCCACAGGGACGGTGACGATTTCATCATCACCCTCGCCGACGCCCGCACCACCCGGGCCCGCCGCCTACTCGTCACCACCGGCCTGGTCGACGAACTCCCCGCCATCCCCGGCCTGCGTGACCGCTGGGGCCACGACGTCATCCACTGCCCGTACTGCCACGGCTGGGAGGTCCGCGATCGCCCGATCGGCGTCCTGGGCCTGGGTCCCATGGCCATCCACCTGTCCCTGCTCTTCCGTCAGTGGAGCGACGACATCGTCTACTTCGCCCACACCAACACCCCGCCCACCGAGGAAGAGTCGGAACAACTGGCCGCCAGGGGAATCCGCGTCGTTCCCGGCGAAATAGCGTCGGTCGAAGTCACCGCCGACCACCTGTCCGGCGTCCGCCTCGCCGACGGCACCGTCATCCCCCGCGAAATCCTCGCCGCCCCTACCTACATGCGAGCCCGAGCCGCATTTCTCACCGACCTCGGCCTCACCCCCACACCCCACCCCTCGGGGGCAGGCGAATACATCCCCGCCGACGCGACCGGTCGCACCGAAGTCCCCGGCGTTTGGGCGGCGGGAAACGTCACCGACCTCTCCGCCCAGGTGGGCAACTCCGCCGCCGCGGGCGCCATGGCAGGCGCCCACATCAACGCCGACCTGGTCGCCGAGGAAACCCGCCACGCCGTCGAGGCGCATCGCGCTCGCGCCCTGCTGTAGCCAGGACCTAGACGAGACCAAAGACCAAGGACAAAAGACGCCTGGAGAAGGAAGAGAGGTGGCCGAGCTTGCGAGGCCCGTCACCTACCAGCCCCCTCACGGCTCGGCCGCGCGTCGTCCCGGTGCAAAAGACCGGGAGGGGTTGGGTTCTTGTCTCGAGTAGGTGATGCGTGCGGTCCGTGGGCTGGGATCGCAGGCTGACGGCTCCCAGCCCGGCGTCAGCCCCAGTCCGGCAGGGCAGGCGAGGTGACCACGCTTCCCGTTGTTTTGCGCACGCCAGTGCGACACGAGCAGCCGGGTGTCACGCGGCCCGTGAGCGCCACGTTCGGCAACTGGAATCGATCGCAGCAGCGATCGCCTGCCCCACGTGATGGCGATCGTTCACTTGTGGGTTGCCGGTGGGGTCAAGACTCTTCGGCGCAATCCACCCAGTGCGGCCCGCATAGGGCGAGTCTTTACCCATCACAACGGTTTTCCAGCCATCGGGGCCGTCGTTTATCAACGCGTGGCAGTGGTCGCACGCGAGTGTGAGGTTGTTGATGTCGGTGGGTCCGCCCTTGGCCCAATCGGTGACGTGGTGCGCGGCGCACATGTTCGCGGGTTGTTCGCACCCGGGTCGGGTGCACCCTTTGTCTCTGGCGAGGAGGGCGAGGCGTTGGGCGCGGTTGGCGGTGCGGCGGGAACGCTGCAGGTAGAGCGGCATCCCGTCGCCGTCGAGGACTGCGATCACCGGCTTGGTGCCCTCGGCCATCTTCAACGCTTCGTTGATCGAGATCTGGGTGCCCGACGCGGTGGTGGCGACGCCGGTGCCGTTTTCGAGGTCGGTCAGGCTCATCGTGAGCACCACCTCGACGGGCAGTCCGCGGTGCATGCCCAGGGTCCGCATGTTCACACCGGGCTGCACCAGGGCGAGCAGCGCGTCGTGGGTGCGCTGCCCGGCATCACGACGGTCACGACGCGCAGCGGCATCGAGAACACTGTCGGCGATGAACCCACCGGTGGCAGAGGGGCTTTCGGGGTCTTCGACGTTGCACATGCCGGGGCGGGCGAGCTTGGCGAACACCGCGTCCAGGCACGCCCGCAGCTCGGGGGTGATCCACCCTTCGATGCGCGACATGCCGTCCACGCCCGGACGACACACCGTGATCCCGCGACGGCGACGACGGTCGGCATCGGAGACTACTTTCCCGTCGGGGTCGAGGCGGGCCAGGATGTCGCGCCCGATCTTCAACAGGTCATCGGGCCACCCGTTGCGCGAGTAGTCGACCAGGATCTGTTCCGCCTCGGCCCGCGCTTCGGCGGGCACATCGACGGGCAGATGGTTCATGACGTCCATGATGTGACGCACGTGATCGCGGGAAATGTCCCCAGCCGCAAACGCTTCGGCGGTCACCGGCAGCACCGGCGGAGCGACATGCCCGGTCTGTTGCACGAATTCGCCGCAGTGGTGGGTGATCTTCACCCGCACCGACGCGTCATACCGTGAGAGCCCGAGGGTGTGGCGCAGGAACGGCACCATCTTCCCCGCACCGGAACGCGAATGCAGCGACCGTTCCCCGGCTTCGATGATCAAACGGGTATCCAGGGCGGCGAGCTGACGCTTGCACGTTTCCAACTGCTGCATCAACGACACGACATCCTCGTCGGAGAACTCGGTCATCTTCCCGCCCTGGATGGATTCGGTCAGGGTCGAGACCGCGGCCGCCAGTTCAGCGATACCACAGCCCTCAAGTGTCACCCCATTCGAATCCATGCCTCAATTTTACGCCCGCGCGATCACGCTGGGAACCCGAAATGTCCAGTATTGCAACATATTTCGAGGTAGACCAGTTCGAGTGAAGCCTCGCTTAGTCCGCATTTCGCTGTACCGCCCTGAAGGTCGATCAGGCGAGACTGGTTGGTAGGCAACGCGTCTAAGTATGAAAGGTATTTCCTGCCCTTGTGGCTTGGCTCCGTCAGGGGTTGTGCAGTAGCCCGTACACCAGTGCTCGAATCCCTGGCTCGGGGTCGAATTCTGGTTCCGGCCAGGTGATCTGGTGGAGGATGTGGCCGTCGAGGTGGTCGAGGAGGGCGCGGCAGTCGGGGGTGGGGGTGGTGGAGCCGAGGTGTTCGAGCCAGGGGGTGAGCCACGTGGTGATGGTGGTGCGGGCGACGGCCAGGGGTTCGAGGAGGTCGGGGTTGGCGACGGCCTCGAGGAAGAGGGTGTAGCGGGCCAGGGTGCGGCTGCGGGCCGGGCCCAGGGCGTGGCGGGCGACGGCGGTGAGGGCTTCGGTGAGGGCGGCCGGGGTGTCGGGGCGGAGTAGGCCGCTGACGACTTCCCAGTCGTGGCGGTCGAGTTCGACGAGGTGGGTGACGATGCCCATGAGGAGCGCGTCGCGGGTGCGGAAGGAGTTGGAGGCGGTGCCGGCGGGGACGGCGGCGGCCTTGTCGGCGGCCTGGAAGGTGAGGCCGCGGGGGCCGTCGGTCGCGAGGACCTCGATCGCCGCGTTCAGTACCTGCTCCCGGCGGGACATCACTTCTCCTTGCACTATGTACGTAGTGTCGGACACTATGAATGTAGTGTAGCGTCGGGACGTGGCGTCACCGCCACACGTCGAGGAGCCATCATGCCCGTGTCATCCGTTGCCGACCTGCCCCGCGGGCACAAGACCATGCTCCTGGCCCACCGGGCCATGATTCGAGATCTGGACCGGGTCCAGCGGACCGCCCTGGACCTGGCGGCGACGCCGAATCCGGTGCGCGCCAAGGCGTTGGCCGACTATCTGGGCAAGCTCGCCGTGGTGATTCACCATCACCACGAGGGCGAGGACGAGTTCCTGTGGCCGCGCCTGCGCGACGCCGGCGCCGATGCGCAGGCCCTGGAAGTCCTTGCCGCGGAACACTCCGAGCTCGCCACTCTGCTGGCCGCGTGGCGGGAATTCGGCGCGACGCCGGTCTCCGACTCCGCGGCGGCCACCCGCCTGTCCGAGCTCACCGCCGCCGTCCGCGGTCAACTCGCCGCGCACGCCGCGGACGAGGAACGCGAACTGCTCGGCCGCCTCGCTCCCGTCCTCGACGGGCCCACCTGGAAGGGCTTCGAGAACCACATGCGTACTACGGCCCCGCTGTGGACCCTGCGCTTCATGCCCGCCTGGCTGCTGTCGGTCGCCGGTCCGGACGACGCCGCGGGCGTCCCGGTTCCCTTGCTGGGCAGGCTGTTCGGCGGCTGGCTGGAACGCACCCAGCGGGCCGCTTTCGGCGACAGCTATTGAGCCGGTGCGTGTCGTGCTCCGGAGGGGAGACCACGGCACCACCGTTATCGCACGGCCCGCCTACTGCGGAAACGACAGTGAGGACTGGGCTTCGTCGCGGCCGGAGCGCTTGAGGAATTCGCGGGCGAGTTCGCGGTATTGCTCGGCGCCTTTGGATTTGGGGTCCAGGGTGGTGAGGGGTTCGCCGGCGATGGTGGAGTCGGGGAAGCGGACGGTGCGCGAGATCATGGTGTCGTAGAGGCGTTCGCCGAAGGTGTCGGCGACCCGGTCGAGGACCTGGCGCGAGTGCAGCAGCCGGGAGTCGAACATGGTGACCACGATTCCCGACAGTTCGAGGCGCGGATTGAGGCGTTCGCGCACCTTTTCCATGGTGTCGTTGAGCAGCGCCAGGCCGCGCAGCGAGAAGAACTCGCATTCCATGGGGATGATGACGCCGTCGGCGCAGGCCAGGGCGTTCACGGTGAGCAGGCTCAACGACGGCTGGCAGTCGATCAGGATGTAGTCGTAGCGGTCGCGGACGGGGTCCAGCACCCGGCTCACGGAGTGCTCGCGGCCGACTTCGTTGACCAGCTGGATCTCCGCGGCCGAGAGGTCGATATTGCTGGGCAGCAGATGCAGATTGGTGACGCCGGTCTTGATCAGGACATCGTCGATGGGCGGCGGATTGTGGCTCAATAGGTCGTAGACGGTCAGTTCCAGGTTGTGGTGGGCCACGCCGAGCGCCGCCGAGAGCGCGCCCTGCGGGTCGAGGTCGACCAGCAGCACCCGCAGCCCGCACTCGGCAAGCGCGGCACCCAGATTGACCGTCGAGGTGGTCTTTCCGACACCGCCCTTCTGATTGCACAGGGCAATCACCTGGGCCGCGCCCGCGGTCGCCACGTCCTCCCCAACAGCATTGTTTGCCGACATTTCGCCACAATAACCTGTCACGTGGCGGAACTGGCGGACCCGCTCCGGGGCGCTTTGTCTCGAAATCGCTGGGCGTTAGCCGATCCCGGTGTGGAGGGCCCCAACCGATCGTGCCCTCCACTCCCGGATCGGACGGAACCGGCAGTTCAGCGACCCGGCAGCACCAGGATCTTCACGTGCTCCTCCGGGTCCCGCAGCGCGGTGAACGCCTCGGCCACCCCGTCGAGTCCGACCCGGCCGGTGATGATCGCCTCGGCGTCGATCTGCCCCGACGCCAATCGCTCCAGGGTGATCTCGTAGGCGTTCTCGTAGGGCCCGTGCCCGAAATTGATGGCGATCCGCCGGAACTGGCCCACCACCGGAATGATCGGCTCGTCCGCGAACGGCGCGGCCACCACCTGGATGCGCGAATTGAACGGCATGGTCCGCATGAGCGTGCCGAGGATTCCGGCGCGCCCGCTGCATTCGAAGGCGATGAGGATGCCGGTGCCGGACTGGCCGACGACCGAATCCTGCTGTGCCACCGCCGCCATCCACGCCGCGATCGGATCCTGCTCCCTCGGATCCACCACGATGTCCGCGCCGACCGCCCGCGCCAGCTCGCGGCGCTTCGGCGAGGGTTCGGAGGCGACCACCAGCCGCGCCCCGCGGGCCTTGGCCGCGATGATGGCCCCGAGCCCGATTGTCCCGCAGCCGATCACCAGCGCCGAATCCTCGGGCGTGAGCCCCGACTGTTGCACGTGCATCTCGCCCACGTGCAGCGGCTCGGCCAAGGTGGCGTGCTCGAGCGACAACCCGTCGGGCACGTGCCGCACCCACCACGAGTCCACCACGATGCTCTCGCCGAACGCCCCGTGATAGTCGTTGGAGTAGCCGATGATCGTCGGAATCCCGGTGGCGGTCTCGGTGGCCAGCCCGATCCCGGCGACCCGATCCCCGACCGCGAAATCGGTGACCCCGGAGCCGATCTCGCTGACGGTCCCCGCGTACTCGTGCCCGAGCACCACCGGCCGCTCGGTGTCGAAGGTCGCCAGCGGATACCCGCTGTCGGTGGCGACCTGCACGAATCGGCAGGGGTCCTTGGACATCGACAGGTCGCTGCCGCAGATGCCGCACGCGGCGACCGCGATGCGCAACTGGCCGGGCCCGAGCGCGGGCGGCTCGGCCACCTCGGTGGCGGTGAACTCCCCGTTCAGAAACTGTGTGGCGCGCATGGTGTCAGGCTCCCGTCGCGGCGGCTTCGCCGTAGTAGTCGGTGTGGGCCTTGGTGATCGCGGTGACCAGCTGCCCGATCAGCAGTTCCCGGTTGTCGGCGGCGTACTGCAGGCTGTCCTCGCGGCGGCGGTTGCGATTCTTGAAGTGCGGGATCACCTCCGAGGCGAACAGCTCGTAGCTGCGCTTGGTGTCCTCCCAGCTCGCCATGTCCACGTGCAGCACGAGCATGGTGCCGAAGCCGCCGGTCTTCTCGATCAGCTTCTCGATCCGCTCGATGGCCTCGTCGGGCGTGCCGATGATGGCCTGCCCGAATTCGCCGAGGTTGTCATTGCGCCACTGGTCGATGATTCCCTTGGGCGTGTCGGCCCAGGCCGGGTTCTCGCCGGTCTGCCGGTTCACGTAGGCGGCCATGGATCCGATGCGCCGGCTCACCGCGCGCTCGGCCTCCTCGCGGGTCTCGGCCAGGAAGATCGGGTTGACCAGCCGCCACCGCGACCGGTCGGCGATGTGCCCGTGCTCGGCGCACGCCTTCTCGTAGACGCCCCAATTGCGGTCCAGCACTTCGAATCCCATGGGCGAGCTGGCGGCCAGCGACAGCAGCGACAGCCCGTGGGTGCCGGCCAGCACCGACCCGTTGGGGGAGATGGTGGAGGCGGTGGCGACCTCGATCCCGGCCGGATCGTAGGTGGGCAGCTGGGCGCGCGCGTCGCGCAGGGTGAACCAGTCGGTGGTCATATTGACCACCTCGCCGCGCAGCAGCGCCAGGATTGCCTCGAGCGCCTCGCCCTGGCGGCGGCGCTGATCGGAGGGGTTGATGCCCATCATGTGCGCGTCGAGCGGGATTTTGCCGGGACCGGTGCCGAAGATGAGCCGCCCGCGGGTCTGCAGGTCGAGCTGGGTGATGCGGTCCACGGTGACCAGCGGGTGGTGGTAGGGCAGCGACATGACGCCGGTGCCGAAGCGCAGGCGTTCGGTGCGTTCGGCGGCCGCGGCGATGAAAACGTCGGGCGCGGGCACGATCTCGGCGCCGGTGGAGTGGTGCTCGCCCATCCAGGCCTCGTCGAAGCCGAGGTGGTCGAGGTGTTCCATGAGATCGATGTCGCGCCGCAACTGCAGGGCCGGGTCGGCGTCGAGGGGGTGGTACGGGGCCAGGAACGCCCCGAACTTCATCGATTCAGCGGTCCACATGCGGGATCTCCTTCGCCAGTGCGCCGGGCTTCGTCGCCCGGAACGGTTCCCCGAGTAAACCTGGATCAACTGATCCAGAAATGTGGTCGTCCCGGTGAGTGGAAATCATTCGAAAACTCAGGTGGAAGCGCCGATTGGACCCGATAATGGGCGGTTTCGACCTCTGGAAATGGGCCTGTCGATCCACTTGCGGACCCCGCGCCGACGGGCCGTCACACCCGATGTGCGAAGCTCGTGGCGTGACCGTCCCGACGCAGAACCGCCAGGGCAATGCGACCCGCACCCGGCTGGTGAAGACCGCCGAGCGTCTGTTCGCCGCCCAGGGCGTGGACGCGGTGTCGGTGCGCGCGGTCAATGCCGCGGCCGGTCTGGGTCCGTCGTCGGTGAACTACCACTTCGGCACCAAGGACGATCTGATCGCCGCGGTGCTGCTGGATCTGGGCGCGACGGTGCGGGACCGGATTCGGGCCAATGCCGATGAGCTGGCGGCGCGCCCCACGCCGCCGACCGCGGAGACGCTGGTGCGCGCGGTCACCGAGCCCTATCGGGATCTGCTGCTGGCGCACCGGACTCGCGGCATGCGCTGGATCAAGATCGTCACCCAGCTGTCGCTGGTCTCGCATCCGGCGCTGACCGCCGCCGAGCAGGATCTGCCCGATCAGTTGCACATCCAGCTGCGCCGCGCCTTCCCCGACTCCGATCCCGATCGTCTGGAAGCGCGCTGGGCCATTGCCCTCATGGGGTTCCTGCAGGCGCTCAGTCGCGCCGACGACTGGCACCCGGCCTCGACTCCGCCACCCGCGCAGGAGTTGTCGGACTTGTACGAAGACCAGGTAGTTTTCCTGATCGGTGGGCTCGATCGTCTACTGAGTGGGACTGCTCGCTGACAGTTCGTGCCTGGTTTGTCCGTATGCCTGGACGTTAGCCCAGGTTAGCTGTAGCGTCACTCGACGATTCGCGAGAGGCTAGCTGTCTGTCCTCTTCCGGTTCACGGGCGCGGCTGTGCCGCATGCCAATCCATTGCTTGTTGGTCGACCGTTCGTTCGCCGTGCAGTCGGGGCGCGAGACTCGAACGGCTGAAGTGTGAGGGAACGTAGTTGTTCGCAGTATCCGCCAGGGCGGTGGTCCTGGCTTTGAGCATCCTGACCGCGGGGGCCGTGTGCGCCCCCGTCTCGGCTCAACCCCTTTATCCCACACAGGATGCCGATCCTTTCTACAACCCGCCCGCCGACCTGGGCGGTTTCGCGCCCGGTGACGTGGTGCGCACGCGCCGCATCGACCCGGGCCTGTACGTGGGCACCGACGGGTGGCAGGTCGCCTTCCGCAGTACCAATTCCCAGGGTCAGCCGATCCTGGGCATGACCACGGTGCTCATGCCGAAGGGCGTGAAGAACCCGCCGCTGGTCTCCTACCAGGCCCTGATCAATTCCCTGGGCTCGCAGTGCAACCCGTCGCGCTCGCTGTTCAACGGCGAACTGCAGGACGGCGCGGGCGCCATGCTGCCGATCGGGCGCGGCTGGGCCATCTCCTTGCCGGACTACCTGGGCCCGAACGTGGCCTACGGCGCGGCGAAGCTGAGCGGCATGGTGACCCTGGACAGCGTGAAGGCCGTCCGCAAGGTCGCCGAACTGGGCCTGGGCGACTCGCCGGTGGCGCTGGCCGGGTACTCCGGTGGCGGCATGGCGACCGCGTGGGCCGGCGCCCTGCAGCCGCAGTACGCCCCCGACCTGAAGCTGGACGCCGTGGTGGCGGGCGGCATTCCGGCCGACCTGGAGCAGATGGCGATGTCGCTGGGCTTCGCTCCGCATCCGGGCTTCGGCCTGGCCTTCGCCGCGGCCATGGGCCTGGAACGCGAATACCCGGACCGCCTGCCGATCTCGGATCAGCTCAATGAGAACGGTCTGTGGTTTCGCGAGTTCACCCACGACGCCTGCCGTCGCTTCCTGCTGTTCCACGGCATCTTCCGCAATGCCGAGCAGATGGCCGCTTCCAAGAGCCTGATGGACAGCCCGGTGGCGCACGAGGTGCTGCGCGAGAACAGCCTGCGCTACGACACCGCCGTCCCGGTCGCCCCGACCTACTTCTGGCAGGGCCGGTTCGACGAGCTGACGTCGTTCGATCCGGTGGCCGAGGTGGCCGACCGCTACTGCAAGGCGGGTGCGCCGGTGATGTTCCGGCCCTTCGAGATCGCCGAGCACATGACCACGGCGGTGGTCGGTTTCCCGGATGCCTGGAACTACGTGGAGTCCCGTTTCCGCGGGGATCCGGTTCCGACCAGCTGCTGACGAATAACCAATTATGTGCTGCGTCACTGAATGGCCGGTCGATCGCATCGATTTGTCAGAAGTGACAAGGCGCATGATTGCTGAATTTCCCTTGGTAACAGCTTGATTCCGATGCTTGTCAAGTGCTGTTTCGTCCGTTATTTCTAGATGGAAGAAAGTAGCTGGCTCAACGCTGAGTCATGTTCTAAGGGGAGAAGTCAGGTGCGAATCCTGCTCGTGGCCAACGCCTTCGACAGCCTGACGCAACGCGTTCGGATCGAACTGGCCGAGCGGGGCCATCGGATCGGGGTGGAACTGGCGCGCGGTGACGACGCGATGCGGGCGGGGGCGGCGGCCTTCGGGCCCGACCTCGTGGTCGGGCTCGTGCTCGCCGAACCGGTCCCGGCGGACCTGCGCGCCCGGCACGTGGTGCTGGTCGTGCAGCCGGGACCCGACGGCGATCACGGTCCGTCGTCACTGGATTGGGCGATCGGCACCAATGCGGCGTCGTGGAGCGTCACCGTGCAGCGCGCCGGCGCCGCGCCCGGCTTGGGTCCGGTCTGGGCGTCGGAATCGTTCCCGATGCGCATGTGCTCCAAGAGCGAGCTGTACCGGACCGAGGTCGCCGACGCGGCGGTGGCGGCCCTGCTGCGCGCGCTCGACCGATTCGAGCGGCACGGCGCCGAACCGATCGACCCGCGCGCCGAGGTGACCGCGCCGCCGCATCCGCGCTACGCCGAGTACTTCCGCCGCATCGACTGGGCGCACGACAGCACCACCACGGTGCTGCGCAAACTCCGTGCCGCCGACTCGAATCCGGGGGTGATCGACGAGCTGTCCGGCGGCGAGTACTTCCTCTACGGCGGTCACCTGGAGGACCGGCTGCGCGGCGTTCCCGGCCGGGTGATCGCCACCCGCGACGGGGCGATCTGCCGGGCCACCGTGGACGGCGCGGTGTGGATCCCGCAGCTGCGGGCCCGCCCGCGGCCGGGCGGCCCGCCCACCTTCAAGCTGCCCGCCACCGACGTGCTCGGCCCCGACGTGCTCGCCGGCATTCCCGACGTGCCGGTGAGCCCGTGCGAGGCGGCCGTCCGCGTCACCTGGTCGGAGCTGCGCTACTACGAATACGACGAGGTCGGCTACCTCGGATTCACCTATGCCGGTGGCGCTCTGAGCACCCGCCAGTGCGAACGCCTGCTCGACGCCTACCGGCAGGCCTGCGCCCGCCCGGTGAAGGTGCTGGTGCTGGGCCCGGCCCGCGACTTCTTCTGTAATGGCATCCAGCTCAATGTGATCGAGGCGGCTCCCGACCCGGCCGCCGAGTCCTGGCGCAATGTCAACGCTTTCAACGATCTGGTCGAGGCCATCCTCACCACCACCGACAAGCTCGTGATCTCGGCACTGCCCGGCAATGCCGCCGCCGGCGGGGTGATGCTGGCGCTGGCCGCCGATGAGGTGTGGTGCCGCGAATCGGTGGTCCTGAACCCGCACTACCGGGTCTCGGGCCTGCGCGGTTCGAAGTACTGGACCTACACCCTGCCGCGCCGCGTGGGCGCGGAGTGCGCGGATCGCCTGACCGGAGAAGCGCTCCCGATCGGCGCCCGCGCCGCCGCCGCGCTGGGCCTGGTGGATCACGTCGTGCCCGGCGACCCCGCCGAGTTCCGCACCTGGGTCCGGCACGCCGCCGCCGGGCTGGCGGGCGACCCCGACCTGCCCGCCCGCATCCTGGAGAAGCGGCGCCGCCGCGCGGCCGACGAGGCGGCGAAACCATTGGCGGCGTACCGCTCCGAGGAGCTCGAACACCTCACCCGGGAGGTGTTCGATCCCTCCTCTCCGTTCCACCGCCTGCGCCACGAGTTCGTGACCAAGTCCGGCCCGCCGAGCACCCCGGCGTATCTGCTCGGGTAGGTCAGCCCGCGGCCAATCGCAGCACGAGCGCCCCGGCGATGATGGACCCGAACGCGATCACCTTGGGCGCGTTGATCTTCTCGTGGTAGATCAGCGCGCCCAGTACGACCGTGCCGATCGAGCCGAGGCCGGTCCAGATCGTGTACCCCACCCCGACATCGAGGGTGCGCAGCGCGAGACCGAGCGTGTAGATCCCCGCCGCCGCGGCGGCCAGGGTGAACACCGAGGGCCACAGGCGGGTGAATCCCTTGGTGGCATTGGTGCCGAGCGCGAAGGCGACCTCGAACACGGCGGCGATGAGCAGATAGACCCAGGACATGATGGTTCTCCTCGAAAACGGTGGTACGGGAACGTGAGTCGTCGAATCAGGCGGGCGCGCCGGTGAGTTTGTCGGCGATCTTCAAGCCCAGCACCCCGCCGATGATGAGCACGAAGGCCACCACCTTGGCCGGGGTGAACTGCTCGCCGAACACCACCGCCCCGAACAGCACGGTGCCGACCGATCCGATGCCGGTCCACACCGTGTAGCCGACGCCGACATCGAGGGACTTCAAGGCCAGGCTGAGGAAGAAGATCCCGCCCGCGGCGGCCGCGGCGGTGAGCAGGGACGGACCGAGCACGGTGAACCCGTGGGTGGCGTTGGTCGCCAGTGCGAAGACGATCTCGAAGACGGACGCGATCAGCAGATAGACCCAGGCCATGGGAGCTGCACCCCTTCATATGATTGTATGTACGTGCAAGTAAATGCCCGCGAAGAAGAGCATGCATGTACATGTAAACTCGTGTCAAGCCCCGATGGCCGGCGTCTGGTCCGGCCGTCGTCCGTTCGAGGGAGTGAGCCGATGCCGTCGCAGGCGAAGAATGTGAAAACCAGTGCGGACGCCCAACTCTGGAACCGCATGCTGATCCTGCACGCGCAGGTGGAGAGCCGCCTGGCGACGGCCCTGCAACGCCGCCACGGGCTCGGCCTGTCGGAGTACCGGGCGCTGAGCTTCCTCGACCAGGCCCCCGACCGTGAACTGCGCATGCAGGAACTCGCCGACAAGCTCGGCCTGAACCAGAGTTCGGTGACCCGGCTGGTCGGCCGCCTGAACGCGGCCGACCTCACCTACCGCGACCTGTGCCCCGACGACAAGCGCGGGGTGTACACCGTGCTCGCCGACGCCGGGCGCGAGCGCTACCGGGAAGCGCGCACCACCTACGAGGACACCCTCGCCGCGGCGTTCGCCGAGGTCGCCGACGGTGACCCGGCGCTCGCCGCGATCCTGGCCGCCGCCCGCGCCGCGTAGCGAACAGCTCGGTGCGCGGGAAGGCCTGGATGACCTCGAGCATCTCCTGGCCCGAGAAGGAGTCCAGATCGAAGCCG
>NZ_JBSGCY010000064.1:0-35974 GCF_053602115.1 Nocardia sp. NPDC004582
GGCGCTGCCGGACCGCGAACTATTGCCCGGCCCGGGTGCCCGCCTGGCCCGGACGCGGTTGTCGGACTGGCTGACCCGCCAGTGAACCGGCGCACCGCGCGCGTCGGGCCGATCGCTACTTCTTCGGGACGAGGATGCCGGTCAGATCGGCTTCCCGGATCGGGGTGTCCGGATTGCGTTGCGCTTCGCACATCAGGGTGATGGCCGCGATGGAGGCGTCGACGGTGTCCGGCGCCGCCGACGAGGTCACCTTCGTGTCTTATTGGAGATATTTGCGCACGGTGATCCGCTGCTTGGCCTGATCTTGTTGCGTGAATTCGCTGCACGGCGTGCTGCCGCCCTTGTTGACGGCTTCCTTGGCTTGCTCGCAGGCCCCGGTGAGGGGGATGAGCAGCACCGCGGCCAGCACGGTCACGGTGCGAATCGCGTGTCCGGTCATGGGGGACCACATCCTCGCATTCGGTCACCCCTGCTATCGATTGCCCCGTCCGGTGCGGTCGAAACAATCGCCCGGACTCGTCGAAACGAATTGCCCGGCAGCTTGTTTCGGGCCGGAAATGGCGGGTAGGCCCCGGTTGACCCCGCAATCCGACAATCGGAGGATTACCGCGAACCTGCTCATCGGCCCGTCGCCGGCCGCGGTCCTGCGCGCTAGCGCACGGCGTGCCAGGCGACGACGTGCAGGGTGTTCAGCGACGGGTCCGCGGGGTCCGGGACGTTCATCCCCGCCGCGATGCCCGAACGGAGGTACTCGATCACGGCGACGTCGATCAGTTCACCGGGCACGATGACCGGGATGCCGGGCGGGTAGGGGGTGACCTGTTCGGCGGCGATGCGGCCGGGAGCGCGGTCGATCGGAACCGATTCGCGCGGCGCGAAGAAGGCCTCGCGGGGCGGCATGATCGAATCCAGTTGCAGATCACGGGGACTGGGAACGTGGATGCCATGGGGTGCGGGATCGCGCAGCTGGACGCGCCACGCGGTCAAGCCGGCGACGAGGGCGTCGACGGTGTCGGTGCTGTCGGCGACGGACAGGGTCGCGAGGATTCGGCGGTGGTCGCAGTGGCCGAGATCGATGCGCCGGTGTTCGCGCATCCAGTCGGCGATCGCGAAACCGGTTGCGCCGGTGGCGGAGACGTCCATGAGGACCTGGAGGCGATCCAGGTCGTGGGAGGCTTCGACACCGAGCAGTTCGTCCTCCATCACCGAGATGCCCGGGATGGCGTCGAGTTCGCGGCGGGCGTAGTCGGCGGTCTTCAGCGCCGCGCCGAGCAGGTCGTGGCCGTGCTCGACCATCTGCCGCCGCCAGCCGTCCATGGCGGCGTACAGCAGCACGTTGGGGCTGGTCGTCATGAGTAGATCCGCGCATTCGCGCATCCGGTCGCGGTCGACGAGATCGCCCTGGAGGTGGAATACCGACCCCTGTTCGAATCCCGCGCCCATCTTGTGCACGCTGACCAGGCAGATGTCCGCGCCCGCGTCCATGGCCCAGGTGGGCAGGTCCTCGTGGAACGGCAGATGCGCGCCCCACGCCTCGTCGATGATGAGCGGTTTGCCGTGGCTGTGACAAATATCGGCGATCGCGGCGATGTCGGCGCAGGTGCCGTACGGGGTAGGACTGACGATCAGGGCGCCGGCCGCGTCCGGGTGACGCCCCCAGGCGTCACGCACCTGTTCCGGGGACGGCGCGTGCGAGAAGTGTCGGGCCGCATCCCATCTGGGTGACACCCAGTAGGGCCGCACACCGGCGAAGATCAGTCCGGCGACGATCGATTTGTGGCTGTCGCGGCCCAGGATGAGCCCGCCGTCCCCGCCCGCGACCGCCATCATGGCCGCCTTCACCGACAGTGAACTGCCGCAGGTGGAGAAGAACGCGTAGTCGGCGCCGACCGCGTCGGCCATCAGTTCCTCGGCGTCGGTGAGATGGTGGCCGCGGGACAGGCGATCGTCCATGCCGGGTCCGGCGAGGATGTCCGCGCGCAGGGCCGGACCGAGGACCTCGTTCACGCGCGGATCGGCTCCGCGCGACTGCCGGTGGCCGGGTGGGGTGAAGCCGTAGCGGCCCTGCCGCTGATAATCGGCCAGGGCATCGAGTATCGGTGCGGCGGAATGATTCACGACGCCTCCTCGGCGGATGAGCGGTGCGGGGTTGCGTGCGGCCTCAGGTATCGCGGAGCACGGCCAGCAGTGGTGGGGCGGCTTCGGCGAGGAATCGGTCCTGTTGTTCGTCGCCGATCTGGACCAGCGCGATGTCGGTGAAGCCCGCCGCGAGATAGGGGTTCACCGACTCGGCGATGGCGTCGAGGTCGGGGCCGCAGGCGATCTGGTCGGCGACGTCATCGGGCCGGACGAAGCGGGTCGCGGCCGCGAATCCCGCCGGGGTGGGCAGATTGGTGTTGACATCCCAGCCGCCGAGCGACCACCGGAATTGGTCGTGTGCGCGGTGAATCGCCTTGTCGCGGTCGGTGTCCCAGCTGACGGGGACCTGTCCGGTGACTCGTGACGGCGCGGTGTCGAGCTCGGCGACACGGATGCGCTGCCAGGCGTCGACGAGTTCGGGGTCCGGATCGGTGGTGATCATCTCGTCGGCGAGCGGGGCGAAGCGCCGGACGGACCGGGGTCCGGAGACCGCGACCGCGATCGGTATCGGTTGCGCCGGCAGATCCCAGATCCTGGCCGCGTCGACTCGATACCAGCGCCCGCCGCGGCTGATCGTGTCCCCGGTCAGCAGGGCCCGGATGATGTCGATCGCCTCGGCGAGCCGGTCCTGCCGTTCGCCCAGACCGGGCCAGCCCGCACCGATCACGTGCTCGTTGAGGCTTTCACCGCTGCCCAGCCCGAGGGTGAACCGCCCCGCGGCGAGGATTTGCAGGGTCGCGGCTTGTTGCGCGACGACGGCGGGGTGGTAGCGCAGGGTCGGGCAGCAGACGTAGGTCATCAGGGGGATGCGTTCGGTGGCCTGCGCGACCGCCCCCAGCATGGTCCACGCGTGCGGTGCGTGGCCCTGGGACTCGAGCCAGGGCGAGTAATGATCGGAGCTGACCAGGAAGTCGAATCCGGCCTGTTCGGCCGCGACCGCGTAGCGGACGAGCTCGCGTGGGCCGCTCTGCTCGGTCATCAGGGTGTATCCGAACCGGGTCACGGCGGTGTCCTTCCGTTCGGCGTGGATGGATACCGGTCGGCTACCCACTCCCGGCCCGGAATCACCGACACTTCCCGGTGAACCGGACGAGGCCGGGTGCACGGTGCGAGAACCAGGTGCCAGTCATGCGGGATGAACGTCCGCGGTGGCCGGTGATCCGAGCAGCACGAAGTCGGTGTCGGCGCGGCCCTCACCGAAAACCATTGGCCCGATATCGCGGTAATAACCCGCGGCGGCCGGGGTATCGCCCACTCGTGATGTCGAGATCCGAGGAAAGAAGGGCAGGGCACAGTCATGGCCGAACAGGACGTGGTCGATCTCTTGACCGCACAACACGAACAGATCGCCACTTTGCTCGAGCAATTGAAGTCCGAACGGGAGGATCAGGAGGAACTGTTCACCGAATTGGTCCGGCTGCTCGCGGTGCACGAAAGTGCCGAGGAGGAAGTGGTGCATCCGATCGCCAAGCGCGCCAGGTTCGGCGCCGAGGACATCGTCGACGCTCGGCTCGCGGAGGAGAGCCACGCCAAACGCGCGTTGGCGAAGCTCTATGACCTAGGCGTCCATCACCCGAATTTCCAGGCCGAACTCGCTGATTTCGCCGACGCGGTCGCCGATCACGCGGCGCACGAGGAGGCGGAGGAATTCGTGCTGCTGCGGCGTCAGTACTCGGCGAGCCAGCTCCGGCACATGGCCGGATCGGTCCGTGCGGCCGAGGCGGTGGCTCCGACCCGGCCGCATCCACACACGGGATCCTCGGCCGCGGCAAACCTGATCACGGGACCACCGTTGGCGGTGTTCGACCGCGTCCGAGACGCGGTGCGCGACTGGAGAACACAAGGCTAGCCGCCTCGCGTTTGCTGAGCTGTCCTCCCAGTCGGATCGCCCTGCTGATCGTTCACGATGATCGGCCCCGAATTCCGGATCCAGGAGTCGTCGATCGGCAATTCGATGACCTCCACCGCCTCGCCGCACGCCTTCCGGACCTCATCGGCCTGCCCCGGGTTGTGACGGATCATGTCCTGGATCACCCGACCCTCATGTCTAAATATTCAGTCTGGATTCGGCGGATTGTCCACGTTTTGCGAGCAGATTCCCCGGTGAACCTCGGATGACGCGCTATCCAGCCTTAGATGATTGACTATTTAGTCAGCGTTACGATCTGGTTAGCCATGCGATCGCGCGCGCGATCGGGACCCGTGAACGGACCGAACCCAAGGAGTTGTGCGATGCGGCGGCGGCGATTCTTTCGATTGGGCATGGCTGTGGCCGGCGGCATCGTGCTGGCCGCGTGCGACGAGTCCGGCTCGGAGGACACCGGGGGCGCCCCACCCAGTCGTGTTCCGCACGACGACCGCACCTGGCTGATGCCCGATGAGGGCGATCCACACGTTCGGACCTGGATGGCTTTCGGCGCGAGCGAACGCGTGTGGGGTGCGGAGCTGCTCCCCGTGGTCCGCGACAACCTGGCAGCAGTCGCGCGGGCCATCGCGCGTTTCGAACCGGTCTCGATGCTGGTGCGCGCCGAGGAGATGGAACTGGCGCGCGGGCTCATCGGCGGGGCCGATGTCGAGTTGGTCCCCGCCGCGCTGGACGACTTCTGGATGCGCGATACCGGACCGGTGTTCGTCAAGGGCGCGGCCGGGATGGCCGGGGTCGATTTCAACTTCAACGGCTGGGGCGGCAAACAGGAGCATGCCCGGGACGCGAAGGTCGCCGAGATCGTCACGGGCCGGGCGGGGGTCGAAACGCTGCGTACCGGGCTGGTGCTCGAGGGCGGTGGCATCGAGGTCGACGGTCAGGGCGCCGGCATCATCACCGAAAGCTGTGTGCTGAACGGCAATCGGAATCCCGGCTGGAGCAGGGCGGACGTCGAGTCCGAGCTGAAGTACCTGCTCGGACTCGAGAAGATCATTTGGCTGCCCGGGATCAAGGGCAAGGACATCACCGACGGTCACACCGACTTCTATGCCCGCTTCGCCCGCCCGGGTGTGGTGGTGGCGGGATTGGACACCGACCCGGAGTCCTACGACCACGATGTCACCGAGCGCCACCTCGAAATCCTCCGAGGCGCAACGGATGTGCACGGCAACGCGCTCCAGGTGGAGGTGATCGAGGGCCCGGCACAGGTGCGCCCGCAGTACCGCAACCAGAAGGACTTCGCGGCCGGCTACATCAACTTCTATCTCTGCAACGGCGGCGTCATCGCACCGCAATTCGGTGACCCGGACGGTGATTCGGCCGCGAGGGACACCTTGGAGCGACTGTTCCCCGGCCGAGAGGTCGTGCAGCTCGATATCGACGGTATCGCCGCGGGCGGCGGCGGGATCCACTGCACCACCCAGCAGCAACCGGTGGGCTAGCAAACCTCGGCATCAACCCTGGTCGAGGGGCTGACCGCGCGGTGGCTGAGCGGGTCCACGACCATGGAGCGAACTCAGTCGACCGGCAGCGGGCCGTGACGGTCGAGATGGGCGTAGGTGTAGCAGGTGACGGCCAGGCTGACCGCGGTCGCGGTGATGAGCATGGCCCAGCCGGCGACGAGCAGACCGAGCAGTCCGCCCAGCAGCGCGCCGAACGCGAACGACGCGAGCAGGAGGAAGTAGCCGAGCCACTCGGCGCTGGTGCCGCCGCTGAGATGGCGTTCGATGCCCTGACCCAGCTTGACCAGCGTGCCCGTGACATAACTCAGGGGGACCGATACCTCACCGTTCTTGACGAAGGAGGTGTTCAACGCGCCGATGCCGAAGGCGACGAACAAGATGGGGACGAAGTCGATCCGGTCCGGGTCCGTCGTGTCGAAGTTGATGACGTCCGCCAGGGAGGCCGCGCCGAGGCTGAGGGTGGTGAGGATGGTGGGCCCGTGCGGATGACCTGACCAGAATCGCCTGCGGCACAAGGACGCGACGACGACTCCGAGCAGGAACGACACCAGCAACAGGATCGCGGCGACGGCCATGTCGCCCTGCTCGTGGAAGAAGCCGAGAATCGCGCGTTCGGTATTGCCGGTCATGAACGTGACGAAATAGCCTGCGGTATAGGTGAATGCGGCCGCGCCGATCAGACCGGCCATACCGGCGAGCACCCAGGACAATCGGGCCGCGCTGTCGAAATGTCGTCGGACGCTGTGTTCGTCGAGCTTCTTCATGAATCGGACTCCTTCGAGCGCGGGGATCCCGCGTGAAAATGGTTCGTAGGACAGACCTCTCAGCGGCATGACCGCATGCCACGCCGCCTTCGTCGATGTTCTGTTGTGTCAGGGGTGGGTGATCAGCTTCGGCCGAGTTCGGCGACGACCGCGCCGGACAGCAGCTCGCGGGCGCGTTCCAAGGACAGCGATCCGCTGAGCCAACGTTCACTCAAGCCTTCGACCAGCGCCGTCAGGCGTTCTGCCGCCGCGGTGGGGTTGACGTCGCGGATCGTGAGCCCGGCCTCGCGGGCACGCTCGATCAGTGTCGCCGCCTCGTCGACCCATTCCTGTGTCGTGGTGCGCAACTGCTCGCGCAGATCCTCGGAGAAGACGGCGCTGGCGCGCAATTCACCCCAGGCGATGCTGTTGTTACGCACCTCGGGGACGTTCTGAATCTCCAACAGCAGCATGTGCTCGAGCGCGGCGCGTGGATTCGTCTGCGCGAAGGCGTCGTCGGTGTAGCGGGCAGCCTGATCGTTGATGAAGCCCAGCGCGCTGTGCAGCACGCCCGCCCGATCCTTGAAGTGGTAGTAGATCAGCGCGGTGGAGACCCCGGCTTCGGCGGCGAGCTTCTCGATGCGCAGTCCGCGCACGCCGTCCTGGGCGATGACACGGATGGCTGCTTCCAGGATTTGGGTCTGGCGATCGGACACGGAACCTCACTTTACGGATATGCCGAACGATCTGACGGATACGGGCCCGCAGCTGAATGCCGCAGCGTCTAGTACACGGGTTCCTGCTGGGTGGTGCAGTGGATGCCGCCGCCACCGGCGGCGATGCCGTCGATACTGATCTGGGTGATGTAGCGGTCCGGGAACAGGCGTCGCAGCGTCTCGTGGGCCGCTGAATCCGTTCGGGGATCACCGAATTCCGGTGCGATCACCGCGTGGTTGCAGACATAGAAGTTGATGTAGCCGGCCGCGAAGTCCTCACCGGCGAACTGCGGGCGGACCTGTGACGGCCCTTCGATCACCTCGACCTGCAGCGGCCGGCCCGTCGCGTCGGTCGCCGAACGCAGGATTTCGAGATGAGCGCGGGTGACCTCGTAGTCGTAGGAGTCGGGATCGTTGTCCAGTCCCGCCACGACCACGCCGGGACGGGCGAAACGGGCATAGAAGTCGGTGTGCCCGTCGGTGATGTCATAGCCCGCGATGCCGGGGAGCCAGATGATCTTCTCGAGCCCGAGCAGATAGCGCAGCTCGTCCTCGACGTCCTTCTTCTTCCAGCCCGGGTTCCGATTGTTGTTGAGCACACAGCTTTCGGTGATGATGGCGGTGCCGCGGCCGTCGACCTCGAGCGCGCCGCCTTCGAGCACCAATTCGGCGGGCAGTGGCTCCACCGCGGCCGAGCGGGTGACGAAGCCGGCCACCTTGCGATCCTGACGGGCCTTCTGTTTCCCGCCCCAGCCATTGAAGTTGAAGTCGACCGCGGCCGGGTTCTGATCGTCGCGGACGAAGACCGGACCGGTGTCCCGCATCCAGATGTCGTCGAGCGGCGCTTGGACCAACTGAATATTGGCGGCCGTGAACAGCCGGCAGGCCAGGTCGAAGTCCTCGGGGCGGACCACCACCGAGACCGGCTCGAAGCGTGCGATCGTCTGGGCGATCCGAGCCAGATCGTGCTGTACCTGTGGCAGTAGCCGCCTGCCCCACACGTTCTCGCTCGCGCCGAAGGCCATCCAGGTCCGTCAGTGCGGTTCGCCCTCCTCGGGCATGGACCAGCGCCGCCCGTCATCCTCGAAGGCGTCGGGATCTCCCAGTAGGCGGCTCAGCGCGCTGCCCATCTGCGCGAATCGACCCTTGCTCATGTTTTCTCCCTGTGTTCCGGACGCCCCGCACCTCGAACTCTAGAACTGACTGAAAAGTTAGTCAATGATCGGCGCGGGGCGTTCTCGGTCACAGCGTCGGTGGTCTAGTCCACGGGTTCTTGTTGCGTGATGCAGTGGATGCCGCCGCCGGCCCAGGCGATGCCGTCGATGTTCACCTGCACGATCTGCCGATTCGGGAACAGGCGCGCGAGGGTCGCCTTGGCGGCCGAATCCGCTTCACGGTCACCGAATTCCGGTGCGATGACCGCGCCGTTGCAGACATGGAAGTTGATGTAGCCGGGTCGGTGTCCAGCGCGGCCACGACCACACCGGGACGGGCGAAACGGGCATAGAAATCGGTGTGCCCGTCGGTGATGTCCTGGCCGGCGATACCGGGTAGCCAGATGATCTTCTGCCGCCCCATCAGATGCCCGAGCTCGGCCTCGACGTCCGGCTTGCTCCAGCCCGGATTGCGATTGGCATTGAGTACACAGCTTTCGGTGATGATGGCGGTGCCCTGGCCGTCGACCTCGATCCCGCCGCCTTCGAGCACCAGCTGGGTGGACACCGTCTGCGTGCCCGCCCGTCCGCTGACGATCCTCGCCAGGGGACTGCCACCGTAGCTCTGACTAAAAATTCGGTCAATGGCATGGGGGGCGGCCACATCTCAGTCGCGGACCCACTCCGGACGGCCGGTCGCCTCCGGTCGAGTCACGCAGCGCGGCTGCGACTTCGGCGAGGCCGGTCAATGCGAAGTGAATTCGTCGGCGTCATTCGAGCGGGTCGCGTCAGGGGCTGTCCGTGTCGGAATCCGGAATTGCCGGAGCTCCGTCTCCGGTCGACGGGCGGCAAGGGCCGGGCGAGTGCGCAATTGGGACATTCGCGTGAACTGAGGTTTGAATCCGGGCACTTCAGTGACCAGGATGAATGCGTGCCGGTAGCGGTTGACTACGCTGTCCGACAGCGGAATCCGTGTCCTGCCTGAGCCATCCAAACTGAAACATCACTGCGTCAACGGTAGGGTTACGAGCTGGAATCCGAGGGTTATCGGATTCGGATGTTGCTCTATTAGGAGATCGATGAAGTACACAAAGTTCGTGGCTACCGCATTCGTCGCCGCGGCCGCGACCGGCATTGCCGCGGGCACCGGATACGCCGTTCCACTCGACCAGGCTCCGGTGGTGGAGCAGTCCGCGTCGACGCTGCACGGCACCCAGCAGGGTGTCGGCTACGACGTCGTGGTGAGCGACGCGAACGACATCGTCACCAAGGTCACCGGCGGCCAGTTCAGTGTGGACGCCACCGGTCAGATGGTGTTTCTGAAGAACGAGGCCGGTGACGTGGTCACCCAGGTGCCGCTCACCGGCACCCTCGCGGGCAAGCAGTACGGGCTGACCGCGGCCATCGACACCACCGGCACCCAGCTGACGCTGACCTCGGTGTCGGCGCCGCTGGCCACCGCCAAGGACATCGACGCGCAGGGTGATTTCTTCGGCCAGCTGCAGCACGCGGCGCTGGGCGGGATCATCGGCGGCATCCTGGGCGCGTTCCTGTTCGGGATCGGCGCGATCCCGGGCGCGATCATCGGGCTGCTGATCGTGGGCGGGCAGCCACTGATCGACTCCGGGTCGGCCTACTTCAGCGGGCAGCCCTGAAAACGCTGATCCTCGGCGGCACCCGGGAAGCCCGGGAACTCGCCGACATCGCGTCCGGCGAGCGAGGATTCGAGATCGTGTCCTCGCTCGCCGGGCGGGTGCGCGCACCCGTGCTGCCGGTCGGCGAGGTGCGGGTGGGCGGATTCGGGGGTGTCGAGGGGCTGCGGGAGTGGTTGTCCGGCAACGGTATCGAGGCCGTGGTGGACGCCACCCATCCGTTCGCGGGCGGGATCACCGCCAACGCGGCGGCCGCGGCGGCGGCGCTCGGGCTGCCGGTGCTGCATGTGCGGCGGCCCGGCTGGATCGAGCGATGTGGGGACCGGTGGGTGCGCGTGCCGGACCTCGAGCTGGCCGCGGAAGCCGCCGCGGCGCTGGGGAAGCGGGTGTTTCTGACCATCGGCCGCCAGGGTGTGGCCGCCTTCGAGCACTCCGACAGCTGGTTCCTGATCCGGGCGATCGACCCGCCCGAGGGCGCGATGCCCGCGCAGCACGAACTATTGCTCGCCCGTGGGCCTTTCGGTGTCGAGGACGAGATCGCACTGCTCATCGAGCGGCGCATCGACGTCCTGGTGACCAAGGACAGCGGGGGCGCGCTCACCGAGGCCAAGCTGACCGCGGCCCGGGAACTGGGCCTGGCGGTCGTGATGATCGACCGGCCGCCGCTGCCCGCGGGCGCGCGCCAGGTGGAAACCGTTGCGGCCGCGTGGGATTGGCTGCGCGCCCGGCGCGACGAGGCGTAGTGCGATCGGCCGGGCGCGGACCCGGTCAGGACAGGCGGCTGGTGCGGTCCAACAGCTCCGGCAGGCGGTCGAACCATTCCAGGACGGCCCGCTCGTAGCGGATGCCGAAATCCAGCGTGGCCCGCTCGTAGGGCGACATCCGCTGCTCGTCCTGACCGGACAGATAGCCCGAGAGCCGCTGTTCGTGGACGGTGCGGTTGGCGGCGACGATGCGTTCGAGGCGGGCGGCGTCCACGAATTCCCCGAAGGACAGGGTCAGCAGCAGCGGCACCCGGATGGTCTCCGCGCCCGGATCGCGGGCGATCCACTCGGCGAAGGCCTCCCGGCCGTCCTCGGTGATGTGGTACGGCGTGCGGTCGCGGGCGCCCGAAGCGCCCTTCTCGACCAGGCCGAGGCCGTGCATGGTGGCGAGTTCGCGGTACACCTGGCTCTGGGTGATGGTCCAGAAGTCGCCGATGCGGTCCTGGGCCAGCGCCACCAGATCCCACCCGGACATCTCGCCCTGGTGCAGGAATCCGAGTAGGGACGCGGCCGTCGAGTTGAGCGGGCGTCGAGCGTGATCTTCTGGCACCGGCACTCCTTCCACAGCCTACGTTCTACATAGGAATATTACGGGGCTCGGCGCTCAGGCCCCGTATCGACGCGACGTGAACACACGCGGCCCACCGGCCGCCTCGAACACCGTGGTCGTGGACGCGCCGACGATCAGCAGCGTGCGCATGTCCACCTCGGCGGGATCCAGCTCACCCAGCGTCACCACCCGCACCGACTCGGTCGGGCCGCCCACATCGCGGCCGATCACCACCGGCGTCTCCGGCTTGCGATGCTCGAGCACCAGATCCCGCATGGCCGCCACCTGCCAGGTGCGCTGCGACGAGGCCGGGTTGTACACGGCGAACGCCATATCCGCCGAGGCCACCGCCGAAATCCGTTGTGCCACCGTGTCCCACGGCTTGAGCCGGTCCGAGAGCGAGAGCATCGCGAAATCGTGGCCCAGCGGCGCGCCCAGCCGGCTCGCCACCGCGCTCGCGGCGGTCACCCCGGGCAGCACCCGCACCCGCACCTCGCGCCACTGCGGATCCGCCGACTCCTCGATCACCGCCGCGGCCATGGCGAACACGCCCGGATCCCCGGACGACACCACCACGACCTTCGCGCCCTGTTTGGCCATGTCCAAAGCCATTCCGGCGCGCTCGGATTCGACGCGATTGTCACTGGCGTGCCGACATTGACCCGGCCGCACCGGCACCCGGTTCACGTAGGTGGTGTAGCCGACGATGTCGGTCGCCTCGGCCAGGGCCCGCGAGACCTCGGGGGTGGTCCAGCACTCGTCACCGGGGCCGAGCCCGATGACGACGACCTCGCCGACCCGGCCCTCGGGCGCCGCAACCGGATTCGGGGCAGCCAGGGCTGTGCGCGCGTCCGCCGTCGCCGCGGAGGCGGCCACCGTCGTGGCCTCCACACCGGCCGGGACCGCGCCCGCGGTCGATTCGAACGCGGAAGTCTGTTCCGCCGCACCCGGTCCGGGAACCGCCGCCGCGATGTCGTCCTGGCGTGCGGCACTCCCGTTGATGGTCGCGGTGTCCCGGTCCGTGGGGGCCGAGTCGCTCTCCGTCAGGGTGATTCGCGTGGCGGGGGTGGGACCCGGAACCACGGTGATCGCGAAGTACGGGACGCTCGCCTCGTCGACGTCGGCGGCGCGCAGCACGCGCTGCCGGTCGGAGCTGGCGCGCTCGACGTAGTAGGCGTCGTCGAGGCGGCCGGAGTCGGCGAGAGCACGGCGCACGCCGGGATAGGTGCGGCCCAGCTTCATGATCGCGGCGGCGTCGGTCTCGCGCAGGCGGCGGGTCAGCTCCTCGGGCGGCAGCGTGCCCGGCAGCACGGTCAGGACCTGCTTCTCCTCGACCAACGGGGTGCCCAGGGCCGCGGAGGCGGCGCTGACCGAGGTGACGCCGGGGATGATCTCGGTGTCGAAGCGGTCGGCCAGGCGGCGGTGCATGTGCTGGAACGAGCTGTAGAACAGCGGGTCGCCGGCGGCGAGCAGGGCGACCGTGCGGCCCGCGGCCAGGTGCGCGGCCAGGCGGGCGGCGGCGGACTCGTAGAACTCGTCGATCGCGCCCTGATAACCGCCGGGGTGGTCGGTGGTCTCGGTGGTGACCGGGTAGATCAGGTGTTCCTCGAGCTGGCCTTCCCGCATGTAGGGGGCGGCGATGGCGCGCGAGATGCTGCGCCCGTGCCGGGCGCTGTGGAAGGCGATGACATCGGCCTCGCCGATCACCCGGGCGGCCTTCACCGTCACCAGTTCCGGATCGCCGGGTCCGAGCCCGACACCCCAGAGCTTGCTCATTCTTGTTCGCTCGCAATCGCATTGAGGGCGGCGGCGGTGATGGCGCTGCCGCCGCGCCGGCCCCGCACGGTCAGGAATTCGATGCCGCCGCCGTATTCGGCCAGCGCCTGCTTGGATTCCGCGGCCCCGATGAACCCGACCGGGATGCCGAGCACCGCGGCGGGGCGGGGCGCGCCCGCGTCGATCATGTCGAGCAGGTGGAACAGCGCGGTCGGCGCGTTGCCGACGGCCACCACCGCGCCGTCGAGGCGGTCGCTCCAGAGTTCCAGCGCCGCGGCCGATCTGGTGTTGGCCATGCGCGCGGCCAGGTCCGGCACCCGCGGGTCGTCGAGCAGGCACAGCACGTCGTTGTCGGCGGGCAGGCGCTTGCGGGTGACGCCGGAGGCGACCATCTTGGCGTCGCACAGGATCGGTGCGCCCGACCGCAGCGCGGCCCGCGCCTTGGCCACCACATCGGTGCTGAATTCCACCTCGCCCGCCAGATCCACCTGCCCGCAGGCGTGGATCATGCGCACCACCACCTGTGACACGTCCGCCGGGAACCGGGCCAGATCGGCCTCGGCCCGGATGGTCGCGAACGAGCGCCGATAGATATCGGCCCCGTCTTTGAGGTAGCTGGCACGCACGTCGGACATGCGCTCCACCTTATGTTTCGCCGCCGGGGCGGTACTGGGCGGGTAGTGCGCCCGGCCACAGTGGACGGTCCGGACCGGGCGCGGCCGGTGCTTTCGGGCCGGCCGGGGTCAGGTGCGGGGGCGCTCGAGCAGTCGCGACATGACGATATTGCTGCGGGTGCGCCCGACGCGGGCGTTCTCGCGGATGCGCTCGACGGTGGCCTCGATCTCGGCCATGTCGGTGGCCATCACGTGCACCAGCGCGTCGGCCTCACCCGCGATCGTCCACACGCCGACCACCTGGGGGATGGGCTCGAGGCCGCGGCGCAGTTCGGCGGGGGAGATGTTGTCGCGGTAGAAGACCTCGACGTAGGCCTCGGTGCGCCAGCCCAGGGCGGCCGGGTTCACCACGGCGGTGAACCCGGTGATCTGGCCCGCCGCGACCAGCTTGTCGACGCGGCGCTTGACCGCGGGGGCGGACAGGCCGATGACGGCGCCGATGTCCTGGAACGAGGCGCGCGCGTTCTTCAGCAGGTGGGCCAGGATCCGCCGGTCGAGATCGTCCACGGTCTGCTCCCTTCACGGGATGCGCGCACCTCGGGCGCAATGATGCACGCGCATCGTTCAGACGCAACGAATCGCTGCCACAGGCTTGATCAACGCAACGATTCGCTATTCTTGACACAACGGTACGCCACTTACCTTCGTGTCAGAACCGTCCGCGCCGCTTCCGAGGGAGTCCCGTTGACGTCCGTAGCCACGCTGCCCGCCCGCGATCCCGCCGCCCGCCGGCCCGTGCCCCGCCGCTACCTCATGTGCCGCCCCGAACACTTCGACGTCACCTACGCCATCAATCCGTGGATGGACACCACCGACCCCGTGGACCGGGCCCTCGCCCTGGCCCAGTGGGACGCGCTGCGCATCGCCTACCAGGCACACGGGCATCGGGTCGACGTCATCGAGCCGGTCGCGGGACTGCCCGACATGGTGTTCGCCGCCAATGGGGGACTGGCCATCGGGGAGCGGGCGCTCTCGGCCCGCTTCGCCAATCCCGAACGCGCGCAGGAAGGTCCGGCCTATCACGAGTGGATGGCCGCCCAGTGCTTCACGACCGTGGCCCGCGCCGGCGAAACCAATGAGGGCGAAGGCGATTTCGCCATCGCGCCCGACCGCATCCTCGCCGGGACCGGGTTCCGCAGCGCTCGCGGCGCGCATCAGGAAGTAGCGGACTACTTCGGATTGCCGGTCGTCTCACTGGATCTGGTGGATCCGCGCTTCTATCACCTCGACACCGCGCTCATGGTGCTCGACGACACCATCGCCTACTACCCGGCCGCCTTCAGCGGCCCCAGTGCGCGACTGCTCGCGCGCCTGTACCCGGACGCGATCATCGCCACCGAGGCCGACGCGAATGTGCTGGGCCTCAACGGGGTCTGCGACGGCTACCACGTCTTCCTCACCGACCAGGCCGTCGACCTGGCCGCGCAACTGCGGGCGCGCGGCTACCAACCGGTCGGGATCGACCTGTCCGAGCTGCTCAAGTCCGGCGGCAGCGTCAAATGCTGCACCATGGAGTGGCACTCGGTCAGAACGGCAGCCGCGTCCGGAACGGACTGACCTGCGGATCGTGCAGGGGATGGGCCAGGATCAGGAAGCGCAGCAGCATGATCGCGCCGCTGATCTGCAATGCCGCCAGCGGGATCTCACCGATGAGCGCCGTGCCCAGCGACAGCCAGAAATCCCCGGCGTCCGCGGTGACGATATCGAACCAGGCGTCCACCACCAGCAGGACGCCGGTGCCGAAGGCCGGGAGCAGCAACACCACGCGCCGCTTCCAGCCCAGGAAGGCGGTGGTCGCCATCATCAGCACGAGCACGATGTCGAACCCGATCCAGGCCAGCGACCAGTTGCGGGCGTGATACTCCGTCGGCAGCGAGAACCCCAGGTACACGATCCAGGGAATCAGGCCCAGGCAGCCGCCGACCATGAGCGCCAGCCGCACTCGCCGATGCAGCCGCACCAACTCCGGGCGCGGGAGCACCCGCTCGGGCGGCGGCTGCAGCCGCCGGATCAGTTCGCGACGCTCCTCATCGGACATCGCCAGGATCTCCTGATCGCTGAGCTTCGCGATGGTCATGGCCGCCTCCAGCATCCGATGGTCGTCGCAGCGCGCGGATAACCCACTGTGCACCAGCTACCGCGCCGCGTGCACCTCGCATCCCTCGCGGACCGGCCGGGCGCTTCCGCGTGCCGGTCACCGCGGGAATCGAGTAGTCCGGTACCCGTGCCTCCGAGCCCGGCGTCGATCACGATTCGACCATGTCCGACAACATGTACGGCGGCGCGTCGGTGCAGGTCTACCCGAAAGATGCCACGTTGACCTACCCCCACGCGTGCGTGAACGGCTTCCTCGACTACGTCGCGAAGTTCAACGGCATCAACTTCCACGCCAAGGACGACGACGTCCGCGAATGGCGCTACGACCAGGAGTACGACAACTGGCAGGACAGCCTCGGCATGGACTCGGTGCGGGTGTTCTACCACTACGCGCACAGCACCACCATGAGCAACGGCGTGTACCTGACCTCGATGGGCCGTACCTGGGACAACACCATCTACGCCGAATCCGACCGGATGGGCTTCGGCGACCAGCGCCTGCGCTACCTGTTCCTGCACGGCTGCGAATCCCTGCGCACCAACTTCGGGCACAGCCCCTACCGCACCTGGCACACGCCGAACCGGGGCGCGCGGATGCTGTTCGGCTTCGACAGCCTCACCTTCGACACCGATCAGCAGGGGACGCGGTTCTTCAAGGAGTGGAACACCGGCAAATCGTTCAGCCAGGCCTGGCAGGACGCGGCGCTGTCGATCTTCCACAACAACCACCGGGTGTCCTCGGCGGCGTGCGGCGCCACCGACCGCGAGGCCCAGGACCGGCTGTGGAACGAGCGGCTGTTCTACGGCGGCGCGGTCTCCGACGACTGGTACTGGTGGCGCTGGGCCGGCCAATTCCCGCTCGAGGTCGACCTGGGCATTCCCCTTCCGCGCCAACCGATGTCACTGCGCCTGGCCCGCCGCACCGCCGATCCGGATACGGCGGCCGCCCTGGGTGACCGGCACGGACTGCGCGGCCTGCTCGCCGAGCCCGCGTCCCCGGTCACCGAGGAGTCTTGCGCCCGATCCGAATTCGAACCCCGGCTGGTCATGCATCCCGACGGCGGCTACCAAGCGTTCTATGCCGAGCCGGACCGCACCGCCAACGGCCGTACGCCGGAAGAGATTCGCGAGATCGGCGACCGGGCACTGCGTGATCTCGACCTCGGCCACGATCTGGCACTGGCCGGAATGTCGGCCACCTTCCACGCGGGCGCGAGCCGCGACGGCGACACCGTCGCGGCCGCGGTGGCCGACTACACCCTGCACTATCGCCAGGTCTACGACGACGTCCCCGCTGTCGCGGGCGGGGACGGCCAGCTCGCCATGACCCTCGACCCGGCCGGCCGGGTCTGCTCGATCTCCGACACCACCGTCCCGGTCCTGGGCGCCGAGAAGGCCCACCCGCCCACCACGGACGACGCCGACGCCTGCACGGCACTGGCCGAGGCGACCGCCGCTCGCGCCGAATGCCTCGGCGGCCGTGCCCGTCTCGCCGTCGTCCCCGACTCCCGCGAGATCGGCTACCGCTTCGACCGCGACGACGCGGCCTTGGTCGCCCGCCACACGATCGAGATCACCGGAGGCCGCTTCCGAATCCGCGACATCGTCGAGGTCACCGTCTGAGGGTGCGCCGCACCGCCGCGTGCGCGAAGCGTCACCGGGTGCGAACGCAGCCTGCCCGGCTCGTGTGGCCGCCCCGCAGGCCAGGCTGGACGTGCCGGGATGGCGGGCCCGACCGTACGGTGCTCGCGCGGGTGCGGCTAGTCGGCGGGGATGATGCGGTAGCCGTCGGTGGTGGCGATGACGTCGGTGACCGCGCCCTTCGGGCGGCCGCAGTGGCGGTCGCAGCCGGACCAGTGCTGGCGGCCGGCGGCCACCACGTCGGCGGCGTCGAGACCTTCGCGGGCGAATCCCGGTGCGCCCGTGGGCAGGACGCGGCCGGAGTCGACGGCCTCGGCGACGTCGGCGCGGACGTCGGTGTGGGACTTGGCGCAGCCGGGCCTGCCCGCGCAGGCGCTGACCTGGAGCCACGGGGAGGCGGCGTCGAAGATCAGGCCCATCGGGGCCAGCACCCGGACCACCTGTTCGGCGGGCCATTCCTCCAGGTCGGCGAGGATCAGGCTGCGCCACGGGGTCACCACGATCGGGCATTCGACGGCGGCGAGGAACTCCGCGGTACGGGCGGGCAGCGAACCGAGGCGCACGCCCGCGCCGAGCGCGACCCGGTCATCGGACTGGGTCATCCAGCCGATCGGAATGTCCTGGGGCCCAGGCGGTTCCAGAAGGTCGGTGGAGGAGTCGAGGGCGGGGTGGTCGGCGCGGAGACGGTCGGTGACCCGGGCCGCGCCGTCGGGGATCTCGTGCAGGCGCCAGTGGCCGTCGCGCAGGGCGAGGAAGCCGTCCGCGGCGGCGAGCATGAGGTCGACCGCGGCGTCGGCGGGCAGGCGCAGGCCGGAGTCCTTGCCCGCCAACAGGAGTGCGTAGGTGTGCTCGCCGAGCGCGTGCACGCCGATATCGCCGCCCAGGCCGCTGACGTCGCCGCGGCCGTCGTCGAGGGTGAACAGGACCCGGCCGGGCAGCTCCGCGTACCGCGGCTGAGCGCGCAGTCCCGCGTCGAGCGCCGGAACCAGCGGCCGCGCATCGGTCCAGCCGCCGACGCGTCCCGAGAGCGGCGAGGCGATGATGTTGCGCACCCGCTCATGGGTGGCGCTGGGCAGCAGGCCGGCCTCGGTGAGCCGTTCGGTGAGCGCGGCCGCGTCGCGGACCTGCCGGAACTGGATGTTCCCGCGTGAGGTGAGCTCGATGTTCCCGTCGCCGAGATCGGCGGCCGCGGCGGCGAGGGCCTGGAGCTGGGTGGGGGAGAGGAGTCCGCCGGGCACCCGGATACGGGCGAGGGGACCGTCGGCTGCTTCGTGCAGGCGCAGCACGCCCGGGCAGGAGTCGGGATCGGTTCGCGTCATGACGCCTCCCAGCGTACGGAGGATGCCGAGGCCCGGCACGGGCCGCCCGGGGTCATGTTCACCATCATGCCTATCTGCATTTGGCGATATTGCAATCTAACTATGTGTTGCGGACGTGTTGGGAAGCGAAGACAAAAAGGACTCCGGGACGGGGGAGTCCCGGAGTCCGGTTGCCGGATCGGTCGATTCGCCGGGCGGTTCAGCCCGCGCGGTGCGGTTCGATGGCCGCCGGCGCGCCGCGGCGGCGGGCGAAGGCGGGCGTGGTCTCCCAGGTGTCGTTGAGCAGGCTGGGGATGTTGTGGTGGTCGGCGTGGTCGCGGTGCACGGTGGTGCTCATGACCGTGAGGCCGAACAGGATGGTCGACGCGCAGATGACTCCGGCGACGAGCGCCCACTGCGAGTGACCGGAGCCGGCGGCCGTGAGAGCCATGGCCAGCGTTGCGAAGGCAACCAGTACGCAAAAGTATCCCGACCAGGCAGCAAAGCGGTTCCGCCTGACCCATCCTGGAGTGAGTGGCATACCGGCAGCGTACGCGCCGGCCGGTTGGTTCCCCAGGGGTGTGAGCCAGCCTTGGCCGCACTGTGATCGGTGTTCCGGGCGCGCTCTCGGGCCCGGGTGGGCGGCGCGATAGCATCGGCGAGCTTGTCGAACGGAAGAAAGCCGGTGCAATTCCGGCGTGGTCGCGCCACTGTGAGAGCCAGACCTTCCCGGCGAGCGCCGAACCGTGCTGGGCGCGTAACCCGAGGAAGGCCGAGACCCTTGATCCTGCTGCTGTCCACCTCCGACACCGATCTGCTGAGCGCGCGCGCCAGCGGCGCCGCCTACCGGCTGGCCAATCCGGCCCGGCTGCTGCCGGAGGATCTGCCGAGCCTGCTGAACGGTGTGTCGCTGGTGATCGTGCGCGTACTGGGCGGCAAGCGGGCCTGGGAGGAGGGCCTCGAGACGGTGCGCGCCAGCGGAATTCCGGTGGTCGCCCTCGGCGGTGAGATCGCCCCCGACGCCGAGCTGATGCAGTGCTCGACGGTGCCGGGCGGTGTCGCGGCCGACGCGCACAACTATCTGGCCGCGGGCGGTCCGCGAAACCTGCTGCAGCTGCACAACTTCCTGTCCGACACGGTGCTGCTCACCGGCAACGGGTTCGAACCGCCGGTGGAGATGCCGAGCTGGGGCGAACTGGAACGGCACGCCCGCCCGGTTCCCGAGGACGCCCCGACGGTGGCCGTGGTCTACTACCGCGCCCAGCATCTGGCCGGGAACACCGCCTACATCGACGCGCTGTGCACCGCCATCGAGGCCAAGGGCGCTCGCGCACTGCCCGTGTACTGCGCCTCGTTGCGCACCGCGGAACCGGAGCTGCTCGCCATGCTCGGCACCGCCGACGCACTGGTGGTGACCGTGCTCGCGGCGGGTGGCACCAAGCCCGCGACCGCCTCGGCCGGTGGCGACGACGAGGCCTGGGATGTGGGCGCGCTCGCGGACCTGGATGTGCCGATCCTGCAGGGTCTGTGCCTGACCAGCGGCCGCGAGCAGTGGGAGGCCAATGACGACGGCCTGTCGCCGCTGGATGTCGCCACCCAGGTGGCGGTGCCGGAGTTCGACGGCCGCATCATCACGGTCCCGTTCTCGTTCAAGGAGTTCGACGCCGACGGGCTGTCGTCGTATGTGCCCGACGCCGAGCGCGCGGCCCGGGTGGCGGGTATCGCGGTGCGGTACGCGCGGCTGCGCCACATTCCGGCCGAGCGCAAGAAGATCGCGATCGTGCTGTCGGCGTACCCGACCAAGCACGCCCGCATCGGCAATGCCGTCGGCCTGGACACCCCGGCCAGCGCCATCCGGCTGCTCACCGAGATGCGCGCGGCCGGTTACGACCTCGGCGTGCCCGGTGAGGTCCCCGGCCTGGAGACCGCCGACGGCGACGCGCTGATCCACGCACTCATCGCGGCGGGCGGCCAGGACCCGGACTGGTTGAGCCAGGAACAGCTGGAGGGCAACCCGATTCGGATCGGCGCGGACCTGTACACCAGCTGGTTCGAGACGCTGCCGGAGGACCTGCGCGAGGCGGTCGTCGAGGCGTGGGGCCCGCCGCCGGGCGAGTTGTACGTGGACCGTTCCGCGGACCCGAAGGGCGAGATCGTCATCGCCGCCTTGCGTTTCGGCAATGTGGTGTTGATCGTGCAGCCGCCGCGCGGTTTCGGCGAGAACCCCGTCGCCATCTATCACGACCCGGATCTGCCGCCGAGCCACCACTATCTGGCCGCCTACCGCTGGCTGGCCGCCGCGGAGGGTTTCGCCGCCGACGCCGTGGTGCACCTGGGCAAGCACGGCAACCTGGAATGGCTGCCCGGCAAGACGCTCGGCATGTCGGCCTCCTGCGGCACCGATGCCGCGCTGGGCGATCTGCCGCTGATCTACCCGTTCCTGGTCAACGATCCGGGCGAGGGCACCCAGGCCAAGCGCCGCGCCCACGCCACCCTGGTCGACCATCTGATCCCGCCGATGGCGCGGGCGGAGACCTACGGCGACATCTCGCGGCTCGAGCAGCTGCTCGACGAGCACGCCAATATCTCCGCGCTCGACCCGGCCAAGCTGCCCGCCATCCGCCAGCAGATCTGGACGCTGATGCGCGCGGCCAAGATGGACCACGACCTCGGGCTCACCGAACGCCCGGACGAAGAGGTCTTCGACGACATGCTGCTGCACGTCGACGGCTGGCTGTGCGAGATCAAGGATGTGCAGATCCGTGACGGTCTGCACGTGCTCGGCCAGGCCCCGGCGGGCGAGGCCGAGGTGGACCTGGTGCTGGCCATGCTGCGCGCCCGTCAGCTGTGGGGCGGCGAGGTCAATGTGCCGGGTCTGCGGGAAGCGCTGGGGCTCAGCGAATCCGGCGACGAGAAGCGCGACCGGGTGGACGCCTTCGAACAGCTGGCGCGCGAACTGGTCTCGGGCATGCAGGAAGTCGACTGGGACGTCGAGTCCATCGACGCGGTCACCGAGGGCGTGTTCGGCGGGGAGCTCGCCGCGGCGGCGGGCCTCACCGACGCCGCCGCGCGCCTGGACGAGACGCGCCGGGTGCTGGGTTTCGCCGCCACCGAGGTGGTGCCGCGCCTGCGGCAGACCGGTGTCGAGATCGCCCGCATCCTGCACGCGCTGAATGGCGGGTTCATTCCGGCCGGGCCGAGTGGTTCGCCGTTGCGCGGCCTGATCAACGTGCTGCCCACCGGGCGCAACTTCTACTCCGTCGATCCGAAGGCGGTGCCGTCGCGGCTGGCCTGGGAAACCGGTCAGGCCATGGCGGATTCGCTGCTGGCCCGGTACCTGGCCGACCACGGCGAGTACCCGCGGTCGGTGGGCCTGTCGGTGTGGGGCACCTCGGCCATGCGGACCTCCGGCGACGATATCGCCGAGGTGTTCGCGCTGCTGGGCGTGCGGCCGGTGTGGGACGAGGCGAGCCGCCGCGTCACCCGGCTGGAAGCCATCGAGCTCGAGGAGCTGGGCCGTCCGCGCATCGACGTGACCGTGCGGATCAGCGGCTTCTTCCGCGACGCCTTCCCGCACGTGCTGGCCCTGCTCGACGACGCGGTGCGGCTGGCCGCCGGACTCGACGAGCCCGCCGACCGGAACTACGTGCGCGCCCACGCCCAGGCCGACCTGGCCGAGCATGGCGACGAACGCCGCGCCACCACACGCATTTTCGGCTCCAAGCCCGGCACCTACGGGGCGGGGCTGCTGCAGCTCATCGACTCCAAGAGCTGGCGCACCGACGACGACCTGGCCCGGGTGTACACCGCGTGGGGCGGGTTCGCCTACGGCCGCGACCTCGACGGCGCACCCGCCGCGGACGACATGCGGACCGCCTACCAGCGAATCGCGGTGGCGGCCAAGAACACCGACACCCGTGAACACGACATCGCCGACTCCGACGACTACTTCCAGTACCACGGCGGCATGGTGGCCGCGGTGCGCGCGTTCACCGGCGCCAACCCCGAGGCCTACATCGGCGACAGCACCCGCCCCGACGCGGTCCGCACCCGCACCCTGTCGGAGGAGACCACCCGGGTGTTCCGGGCGCGCGTGGTGAATCCGCGCTGGATCGAGGCCATGCGCCGGCACGGCTACAAGGGGGCGTTCGAGATGGCCGCCACCGTCGACTATCTGTTCGGCTACGACGCCACCACCAATGTGGTCGCCGACTGGATGTATGAAAAGCTGGCCGAGTCCTACGTTTTCGACGAGACCAACCGGAAGTTCATGGAGCAGTCCAATCCCTGGGCGCTGCACGGGATCGCGGAGCGTTTGCTGGAGGCGGCGGAGCGGAAGCTGTGGGAGCAGCCCGACACCGCGACCCTGGACCGGCTGCGGCAGGTCTACCTGGAGACCGAAGGCGAACTGGAGTAGGCGATTTCGCGTACCCGGACCGGGGTGGCCGCAGGACAGCAGCGGACAACCCCGGCACCGGGGTCTTCCCAGTGCGGGACTCCGAGAGGATTATGAGAACCGGACCCGGCGTCGGTCCCGGGGAGGCGGCGGGTCATCCGGTGACATGCCAGTCATGGTGCCGGGCCGAATAATTCGAAGTGGGGAGTCCCCGATTCGCTGTGCTTCGGGCAGCGCGTCCGAGTCGTCGAGCATGGCGTTCCATTACGGCACGCCTACTCGGTCATGCGGTGAATCGGTCCTTCGACGTAGGGAACCATTATGAGAATCGCCAAATTCGCCGCTACCGCACTGCTTTCGGTCGCCGCTCTGGGCGTCGCCACCGTCACCGCCCACGGCGCGCCCGCGCCGGGAATCAGCGGGACGGACCGGGGCGTCGACTATTCGGTCGCGCTGGCCCCGGATCACTCCGCCGTCACCACCACGCTCGCCAGCGGCCATTTCGACCTGGTCAATGGCGCGGTGAACGTGATCGCGCCCAATGGTGCCACCATCGCCTCGATGCCGCTGGCGTATCAGGTCGCTGATCGGTCGGTCAGCGTGCTGCCGACGGTCGACGCGTCCGGGACCACGCTGACCGTCCACCCGGCCGACCCGGCCGATCTGGCGACGCCCACCGCCGAGCAGGTGGCGTTGCAGAACATCTCGGACGGCTCGATCGTGGCCGGCGCGGCCATCGGGTGTGTCATCGGGGTGCTGATCGGGATCTGGTTCTTCGGTGTCGGCGCGATCATCGGCTGCCTGATCGGCGGCGTCATCGGCGCGGTGATCGGCGGCCAGCAACCGTGAGCTGAGCCGCGCCCCGCTGCCGGGCGGTTCCCGCGGATCGGCCCGGCAGCGGGTATCGCGTGAGTGCGGTTACGCCGCGGTGATTTCGATGCCGATGGTGCCGGCGTTGCCGCGGCGCAGCTTGCTGCCGGTGATGGTCAGCCAGCCCAGGATGCCGTACTTGCGCTTGATGAGATCGCGCACCCGGTCGCTGCCCGCGTCGTCGAGCACGACCGCGTGACCCTTGACGATCTCGCCGTGCGTCTTGCCGCGCACATCACAGGGTTGCAGCGTCACCTCGGGATTGCGCCGGATGCGCTTGACCTTCCAGCTGTCGGTGACCGTCCACACGTAGAGGCGGTCGCCGTCGAGGGCGGCCCACAGCGGCGTCGCCACCGCGGTGCCGTCCTTCTTGTAGGTGGTCAGATTGACGTAGCTCGCGGTGCCCACAGGCCCGAACGGGTTGTCCACGCTCGCAGCCTATCCGGTATGACTGGCCGCCGCCGCCAGGCGCCCGACCGTGGGCGATGCGGCGAAGTCGGCGACCAGATCGGCGAAGACCTCGCCGTGGGTGAGCGGGAGATAGTGTCCGGCATGCGGCACGACCAGCAGTCGCGCCGCCGGGGCGGCGCGCAGGAAACGCCGTTCGCCGAGCCGGAAATGGTCGTGGCCGCCGTTGATCAGCCGGATCGGGCCGGGATAGGCGGCCAGGGCCGCGGCGGGATCGAATCCGCGCAGGGCGGCGGCGACATCGGGAATCACCTCGGTGGCGATGCCGCCGCCCACGATGTCCCCGGCCACCCGTGCGGGCAGGACACGGCGGAAGACGTTCTCGCTGAACGCCTGTCCGCCATCGGGGCGGGCGGACAGGGCGCGGTGCATGAGGCCGAATCCGGTCGCCAGGGTTCGCCCCGGGGTCGCCGTGGCGCCGACGAGGACCGCGCCCGCCACCCGATCCGGGTGGGTCGTGGCCGTCGCGGCGGTGACGATGCCGCCCAGGGAATGGCCCACGACCAGTGCGCGACCGCCGAGTTCGTCGATCCCGGCGCGCACCGCCTCGACCGCGCCGGGCAGCGTGAAGCGCTCATCGCGGCGATGTCCGTGGCCGGGCAGGTCGATCGCCAGCACCGGGTGCCGCGGGGTGAGGTACTCGCTCACCTGCCCCCAGCAGGCGCCGCTCAATCGAATTCCGTGGACCAGCAGGATCGGCGTGGTCATGGTGTCCTCCCATCTCCAAATGCAACGCGACGTTGCGTTGCAATCACAGCACGCATCGATTCGCAACGCAACGTTGTGTTGTATTTTGGTCGGGTGACGACACCGGAACGGCGAACCGCGGGCGCGCCACGGCAGGCGGCCGCGATCTTCGCCGCGACCCTGGAACTGCTGGCGGACAAGGGATATGACGGCCTGACCATGGAGACGGTGGCCGCCCGGTCCGGGGTGAACAAGACCACGCTGTACCGGTGGTGGCCCGCCAAGGACGCGCTGCTGGCCGCGGCGCTCACCGACTCCGACCTGCTGAGCTTCCCGATGCCGGACACCGGCAGCCTGCGCGGCGATCTGCTGGGCCTGGCGCAGGCGATCGCCGGACTGCTCACCGCCCCCTCGACCGCGCCCGTGGCGACCGCGGTGCTGGCCGCGGCACCCGCACGACCACAACTCGCGGCGGTCGGGGCCGCGTTCTTCGCCGAACGGCTCGGCCGCGAACAGCCGGTGTTCGAGCGGGCCGTGGCGCGCGGCGAACTCGATCCCGGCTGCGACCCTGCGGCCATCATGGATCTGCTGGGCGGGGCCATCTGGTTCCGGCTGCTCCTGCGCGGGCAGCCGCTGACACCCGAATACCTCTCGGGTGCGGTCGATCTCGTGGTGGACGGGCTGCCCGGGGCGGGCTGACCCGGCGTTGGCGATGCTAGCCGGAATCGGCGCTGTCGCAGGCGGGCCGGGCACCCACGATTCGCAGGGCCACGGCCGCGTAGTCCGCGCCGATCTCGTCGGGGGTGCGGCGGTAGTCGGCGTGGTACCAGCGGGAGGTGTCCACGCACAGCGACATGAGCGCCAAGGTGGCCGCGTGGGTATCGGCGACATCGAAGACGCCGTCGCCGACACCCCGGGCGACCAGGTCGCGGACCAGCCGGTGGATGGCGACCTGGAGCTCGGTGACCTCGGCGCGATGGTCGGAGGTGAGGTCGGTGAGGTGGTGCAGGACCACGCGGACCGAGGCGGCGTGCTCGGCGTGCCAGACCGTCAGGTCGCGCACCACGGCGGCGAGCCGATCGGCGACACCGCCGGTGCCCGCGGCCGCGGTGGTGGCGACCTGCTCGGTCAGCCGCATCGACGACAACGAGATGCGGTAGAGGACTTCCTCTTTGGACCCGAAGTGCACATAGAGCCCGGCCGGGCTCAGACCCGCGCGGGCGGCGATGTCACGGGTGGTGGTGGCGTGGAAGCCGCGTTCGGCGAAGGCGTCGATGGCGGCCAGGAAGATCCGGCGCTGGCCCTCGGGGAAGCGGCGCTGGGTGAGTTCCTGCTGCGCGACCGCGGCGGTGCCGCGACCGTCGTCACCGGCGGTGCCGCGACCGTCGTCCGTGGCGCGCGCCGCCGTGCCGTCATTACCCATCGAACGAGTATCTCCCAGAGAGTATTTCGACCGCTCACCGGCCGGGCACGCAATGTGCTCGCCCGGCGCCGGTGCCCGTCGACGATGATCGCGACGGGTGCGGGGCCGATCATTCGGGAAGGCCGTCGCGCCAGTAGAGCTCCACGGGGTTGAACCCGGCCGGGTCGGGCCGGCGCGGTGCGATGCGATGGAATCCGGCTTGTTTCATGGTGCTTCGAACGATGTCGCCGTCGATGTACTTGTCGTGGATCTCGAGCACGATGCGGTCGACGGCGTCCATCCACGGCCGTGGGGTCGCGAAGATATCGGCCTCGCTGCCCTCGACGTCGACCTTCAGCAGGTCGACATGGTCGAGGCCGTGCCGGTCCAGCAGTTGTGCCACCGTGCGGGCGGGAAGGGTGCGCGGTGGGCGCGCGAGAGTGTTCTCCAGCCGCCAGGGCCGCCCGCGGCGCAGTTCGTACACCGCGGGGACGGCGGTGCAGGTGTCCCAGAACGCGCTGACCGCGAACTCCAGCTCACCCGCCGCGCCGGACACGGCGCAATCCTCCACGATCCAGTCCATCCCCGACAGCGACCGGTTGCGGTACAGCACCTGTCGGCTCTCGTCGATCGGCTCCACCGTGAGCAGCTGTCGCGGCCGGTAGCGGGCGGTGAAGTAGGCGGCGGCCTGCCCGGTGTTGCCGCCGAGGTCGACGATGGTGTCCAAGGCGTCGATATCGGTGTCGAGGGCATAGACCTCGTTGAGCTCGTAGTAGCGGTGCAGGAAGATCTGCCAGAGGATGAGCAGGTCACTCTGATTGCGGCGCACCATGATCGACGCGCCGTCACGGGGCGTGGCGAATCGCAGCGCGATCAATTCCTCGCCCGTCAGGGGCGTGCCCGCCACGCCGAGAAAGCGACGAGCCATCCAGAACGGCGCGCGTATCCGGCTGCCGCCACGGGCCGCGGCGACGGCGATACCCATGTCGCGGATCGTGCCGGCGGCTTCGCGCGCCAGGGCTCGTGAGGTGCCGACTCCGAAGGCGCGGTCGGCGTCCGAGCGCAAGTAGGCCAGATTCATGACATCTCCTGTCCGAGTGTGTGATCCGGGTCTGACTGTCGATCAGCTGGGGCTCGGGACGGCAGGACGGGCAGGCGAATCCGCGATCACCAGGGTAGCTGAGTGATAGCTGTCAGCTCTGGCGGCCGTCGTCGGTGGCCCGGTCCGTGCCGACACACCCGCCCGGCGCTTGGCTCATCACCGGGGCCTGCGACCGTAACTTGGATGTCGGGCCCACCTCGTGGGTGGACGGTCAGGGAAGGGACGCATGGCGATGAGCAGGCGGAGTTTCGTGGTGGGGAGCGCGGTGGCGGCATCGGCCGCGGTGGCGGCGTGCGGGACCGAGGACTCGGCGTCGGGCGCCTCGGCGGACGTCATCTTCACCGGTGGGCCCATCATCACGGTCGCTGGCGGTACGCCCGAGGTGCGGGCTCTGGCCGTGACGGGCGGGCGGATCAGCGCGGTGGGCTCCGAATCGGAGGTGATGGCACTACGCGGGCCCGCCACGAAGCTGGTGGAGCTGCGGGGCCGGGCCTTGTTGCCCGCGTTCGTGGAACCGCACAGTCATCCCTCGCAGATCGCCGCCGCGCTCGCGCCGCCCGCGGTCGACGTGCGGCCGTTCACGGTGCCGAGCGGGGACGGGGTGAACGCGAAGCTGGCCGAGGCGGTGCGGAGCGCGCAGCCGGGGGAGTCGATCCTGTTGTACGGGATCGATGTGCTGTTGCAGGACGGGCTCGTGTTGCCGACCGTGCGGAGTCTCGACGCGGCCGCGCCCGCGAATCCGGTTGTCGTGGTGGCCAACAGCGGACATGCCGCGTATGGCAATACCGCGGCGTTGAAGCAGGCGGGGATCACGCGCGACACCCCGAATCCGCCGGGGGCGGAATACGTGCACGGACCCGATGGTGAACTGACCGGCGAGGTGCGCGAGGCGGCCGCGATCCTGCGGCTGACCGAGCCGTTGCAGGCGTCGGTCGAGGGTGGGATGCCCGACCGATTGCGCTGGGCCTATACGCAATTGGCGGCCGCCGGGTACGCCACCGCCAGTGAGCACACCGGCAGCGCCGACTCCGGGAAGCTGTACACGGCGGTGGCCGCCGACCCGGCCTGCCCGATCCGGATCCGCTCCTACACCATGGGAACACCGGAGCTGGCCGCCGATGCCACCCACGTGCCCGGTCGGGCAGTCGGCGGGGACGCCCTGTTCGGTGTCATCGGCATGAAGCTGTGGGCGGACGGATCGCCGTGGCAGGGCAATATTTTCACCACCTTCCCCTATCTGACGAACGAGGCCACCGCCCGCATGGGCCTGGAGCCGCACCATCACGGCGGCATGAACTACACGCCCGAGCAGATCACCGACCTGGCCGCCGCGTTCGTCGCGCAGGGCTGGCAGCCCGCCTGCCACGTGCACGGCGACGCGGCCGTGGACGTGGTGCTCGACGCCTTCGAGCAGGCCCTCGCCGGGAAGGGCGGCGAGCTGCGGCCGCGACTCGAGCACTGCGGGGCGATGCGGCCCGACCAGTTCGCGCGCGCCGCCACCCTCGGGGTGACGGTGAGCTTCTTCATCGAGCACGTCTACTACTGGGGTGACGTGCTGATGGACGAGCTGTTCGGTCCCGATCACGGCGCGCACTGGATGTCGGCGAAGGCGGCGCTGGACGCGGGCCTGCGGATCTCGTTCCACAATGACGGCACGGTCACTCCGCCCGACCCGATCGGCAATATCGCCACCGCCGTCACCCGCACCGCGCGCGGCAGCGGTCGCGTCCTGGCCCCCGAGCAGTGCCTGAGCGTCGACGCCGCGATCAAGGCGCAGACCCTCGACGCGGCCTGGCAGCTGCACCTCGACGCCGAGATCGGCAGCCTGGAACCGGGCAAGTACGCGGATCTGGTGGTGCTGTCGGGCAATCCGCGTGCCGTGCCGCCGGAGTCGTTGCGCGCCTTGACCGTCGAGGCCACCTACCTCATGGGTCGGCAGACCTTCGGCGAACCACTCGCCTGACCCGTCACCCGACGCGGGTCAGCACCCGCGGGCCCGCGTCGGTGATGGCGATGGTGTGCTCGGAGTGCGCGGTGCGCGATCCGTCCGCCGAGCGCAGGGTCCAGCCGTCGGGATCGGTGACGATGCGGTCGGTGCCGCGCGCGAACCACGGCTCGATCGCCAGGGTCAGGCCCGGGCGCAGCCGGAAGCCGCGCCCGGCGCGCCCGTCATTGGGGACGTGCGGGTCCTCGTGCATGGTGCGGCCCAGACCGTGGCCGCCGTATTCGGTATTGATCGGGTAGCCGTGGTCGCGGGCCACGGTGGCGATGGCCGCGGACAGGTCGCCGATGGTGTTGCCGGGCTCGGCGACCGCGATGGCCGCGTCGAGGGCCTGCTCGGTGGCGCGGATCAGCCGTTCGTCCTCGGGGTCGCGGCGGCCCACGATGACCGTGACCGCGGAGTCGGCGACCCAGCCGTCGATGCTCACCGCCAGATCCATGCTGAGCACGTCGCCGTCGCGCAGCGTGTAGTCGAACGGGAGTCCGTGCAGCACGGCGTCGTTCACCGACAGGCAGATGGTGTTGCGGAACGGGCCGCGCCCGAAGCTGGGGGAGTAGTCCCAATAGCAGGAGACCGCGCCGCGCTCCCGGATGCGTTCGCGGACCACGGCTTCCAGCTCCAGCAGGTTGACTCCGATCCGGGCTCGCTCCCGTAGTTCGGCGAGCACACCGGCGACGAACTGCCCGGTCACGTGCATGCTGTCGATCTCGGCGAGGCTCTTGAGTTCCACCATGACTACCTCCATCAATCGGTATTTTAATACCGACCATAGCGGCTTGCGGTATTTAAATACCAACCGTAGGGTGGCCGGTATGGTCCGACTGCCCCTCACGCCCGCCCAGCTCGAAGCCGGACGCCGCCTGGGCGCGGCCCTGCGCACCGCCCGCGCCGGCCGCGATCTGGCGGACGTGGCCGCGAGCGCGGGTATGTCGCCGGAGACGCTGCGCAAGATCGAATCGGGGCGGCTGCCCACGCCCGCGTTCGGGACGGTGGTCGCTTTGAGCCGCACCCTGGACATCCCCCTCGACGAGCTGGCCGAGATCTGGCATCCCGGCGACGCGGAGCAGCGCTCGGCCTCGTAACCCGTTGCCGGGGAAGGTGACCCGCCGGTCTCAGTCGCCGGTCAGCTCGACCGGCACCGCCAGCACATCCACCATCGCGCCATTGCGCAGCACCGTCACCGGCAGGGTGCGGCCGATGGCGTCGGCGAACAACTGCCGCTGAATGCCCTGCGCGTCGCGGATCTCGGTGCGCGCGATACTCAGCACCAGGTCCCCGCGCCGCAGCCCGGCCCGTTCGGCGGGACCGCCGCGTACCACCTCCACGATCCGCAGTCCCGCGTCCTGGCCGGTGCGGGCGGCGACCGCGGTCGGCAGGGGAGCGGGCACCCCGACCACGCCCAGATAGGCGCGTCGGACCCGGCCCTCGGTGAGCAGCGTGCTGATGATGCGGCGGGTGGTGACGTTGATCGGAATCGCCAGACCCAGCCCGATGCCGGCGACCGCGGTATTGATCCCCACCACCCGGCCAGCCGAATCAGCCAGCGCGCCACCGGAATTGCCGGGGTTGAGGGCGGCGTCGGTCTGGATCACGTCCTCGATGACGCGCGCGGTGCGCCGGTTGCCGACCGGCACCGAGCGGCCCAGCGCGCTCACCACGCCCGCGGTCACCGACCCGGCCAGCCCCAGCGGGCTCCCGACCGCCACCACCAGCTGCCCGACCACCAGGGTGTCGGCGTCCCCGAGCCGCACCGCGGCGGGTGCGCCGCCGCGGGCGCGCAGCACCGCCAGATCCGAGAGCGGATCCACCCCCACCACATCGAAGGTCGATTCCAGGCCGTCGGCGAACACCACCGTCCCCTGGCTCGCCTCGCCGACCACGTGCGCGTTGGTGAGCAGGAATCCGTCGGCGGTGAACACCACCGCCGATCCGCCGCCGCGCCGGGTCTGCACGCTGGCCACATGCGGGGTCACCGTGGCGGCGACCGCGATCACGGTGCGCGAGTAGGCGTCCATGGCCTCGGGGTCCGGCGGGCCGAAACCCGGCGGGGGCGCGGGGTCGGGGTTCTCGTCCCAGGGCGAGAGGGCAGCTTCGTCGTCCACGACGACCACCATCCGATTACGTGATTACAGTGCGTAATCCCAGAATGCGCGCGCCCGTGGCACCGCGACAACCGGTTCGCCGACAGCGCAAACCAGCACACGGCTGAGCACAGACCCGTACACGGCTGAGCGTAGAACCGGCACACGGCTCAGCCCTGGCCGTATTCGGACTCAGCGCAGGCGGTACTTCAGGTGGGTGACCCGGGAGCCGGGCACGATCTCCGGATCCTCCAGCAGCACCGGCGCGTTCGCCAGCTCGCCCAGCAGCGGCACCCCGCCGCCCAGCAGCACCGGCACCAGATCGACCCAGACCTCGTCGAGCAGGCCCGCGTCGAGGCACTGCCGGGCCACGTCGCCGCCGCTGACACCGACCATCCGGTCCCCGGCGATGCCGCGGGCCACGTCGATGGCCTCCTTCACCCCGCCGGTGACGAACGTGAACGGCGCGTCGGGGTGCTCGGCGATCCATTGATCGGGCACGGTGTGGGTGACCACCACGATCGGCTTGTCCGCCGGATGCACCCCGCCCCAGCCATCGGTCAGGGTGAACAACCGCTTGCCGACCACGTACACCCCGACCCCGTCGAGCCAGGCCCGCAGGTATGCGGCGTCGGAGGCGGTCAGCGTGAACGGGATCTCGGGGTGGGTGCTGGCGATCGGCACGTCGCCGCCCTGGTACCAGGCGAACAGGTGCTCGAAACCGGTTTCGCCGGGGCCCGCGATGAATCCGTCGAGGGACATGCTCGCGCCGGTGACTACCTTGCTCATGGCCGTACTCCTTCAGCAGGGGGACGAATCGGCGTGTTTCGCCGTCTCTGCCTGGAAGTCGGCGCCGCCTCCGGGAAATCATCGTTGTCGCGTGACGAATTTTCCCGGGAAGCGGACCGGTACGACCGAATCAGGTCGCCTGGCTCACCGAGGACATGTGGAAATCGGGAATCCGCAACGGCGGCATGGCCGTCCGGGTGAACCAGTCCTTCCACTCGCGCGGCAGCGTGATCTCGGTGCGCCCGGCCTCCGATACCCGCCGCAACAGGTCCAGGGGGCTCTCGTTGAAGCGGAAGTTGTTCACCGCCCCGGTCACCTCGCCGTTCTCCACCAGGTAGACGCCGTCGCGGGTGAGGCCGGTGAGCAGCAGCGTGGCCGGATCCACCTCGCGGATGTACCACAGGCAGGTCAGCAGCAGACCGCGTTCGGTGCGCGCGATCATGTCGGTCAGAGTGGCGTCGCCGCCGCCGGTCATGAGCAGGTTCTCGCCGGGCAGCGTGACGGGGGCGTCGAATTCGGCGGCGGTGGCGCGCGGATACACCAGCGACTCGATCACGCCCTCGCGCACCCAGTCGGTGCGCTGCGCGGTCAGGCCGTTGTCGAACACCGACAGCGACTCCGACGACGACGGCGTCGCCACGAAGGGCCGGTACTCGAGGCCCGCCGCGCTCGGATCCGAGGACAGGGTCAGCGGAATCCCGGTGAGCCGCTCCCCGATTCGGGTGCCGCCCGCGCGGGAGAAGGCGGTGTGGCCCTCGTGCGCGCCGCGGCCCTCCATGGACCAGGCCATATAGATCATCAGATCCGCGACCGCCGAGGGCGGCAGCAGCGTCTCGTAGCGGCCCGCGGGCAGCTCGACGCGGCGCTTGGACCAGTCCAGGCGCCGGGACAGCTCGGCCAGCAGGGCGGGGGTGTCGACATCGGCGAAATCGGTGGTGCCGGTGCCGACCCAGGCGCTGGCCAGGTCCGCGCCCTCGCCGCGTTTGCCGTTGATCTCCACCGAACCGGTCGGCTGCACCCAGCGCCGGCGCAGCCCGGTGGAGGTGCCCAGCCAGGTCGAGTGCATCTGGTGGTGGGCGAAACCGTAGAGGCGGTCCGAGCCGTCGAAACCGGCGGCGAGATCGCTTGCCAGCGTGGTGAACACCCCGATGTCGGTGGTCGCCGGGTCGCCGTCCCAATCCAGCAGCCGGTCCAGGGTGTCGGCGTCGACGGCGTCGGGATCCAGCAGCGGCATGGCGTCGCGCGCTGGCTCGGCGTCGCGGGCGGCCTGTTCGCCGGCCCGCACCACGGCCTCGATCTCGGCGGGATCCACGCTCGTGGAACTCACGCTGCCGACCCGCGCGACGGTCGGGCCCTCCCGGAACACCGAGATCACCGCCCAATCGCGCGCCACCGAGGAACCGTTGGTGGTCATGGAGTTTCCGGCCCAGCGCAGCGACGCCTCGTGCGCGTCGGTGACGATCACCATGGCCTCGTCGGCGCGCGAGGCCCGCAGCGCGCGTTCGACGACCTCGGGGGCGGGGAGCACACTCACCGTGTCGGTCCTTTCCTACTGTCCGGCTTCGGCGCGGGTATTGAGAATATTGATGCCGCGCACCAGCACCGACGGGCAGCCGTGCGAAACCGCCGCCACCTGACCGGGTTGCGCCTTGCCGCAGTTGAACGCCCCGCCCAGCACCCAGGTCGAGGGCCCGCCGACGGCCTCCATGGCACCCCAGAAGTCGGTGGTGGTGGCCTGGTAGGCGACATCGCGCACCTGCCCGGCCAGTTCACCGTCGCGGATCCGGAAGAAGCGCTGACCGGTGAATTGGAAGTTGTAGCGCTGCATATCGATCGACCACGATTTGTCGCCGACGATGTAGAGACCGTTCTCCACGCGGGAGATGAGTTCGGCGGTGCTGGTGTCGCGCTCCGGATCGGGTTGCAGCGACACATTGGCCATGCGCTGGATGGGCACGTGGTGTGCGGAATCGGCGTAGGAGCAGCCATTGGAGCGGTCCAGGCCCAGCTTCGGGGCGAACACCCGGTCGAGCTGATAGCCGACCAGCACGCCGTCGCGCACCAGATCCCAGCGCTGCCCGGCCACGCCCTCGTCGTCCCAGCCGACGGTGGCCAGGCCGTGCTCCTGGGTACGGTCACCGGTGACGTGCATGATCGGGGTGCCGTAGCGCAGCGTGCCGAGCTGGTCGGGGGTGGCGAACGAGGTACCCGCATAAGCGGATTCGTAGCCGATGGCGCGGTCGTACTCGGTGGCGTGGCCGATGGACTCGTGGATGGTGAGCCACAGGTTGCTGGGGTCGATGACCAGATCGGCGGGGCCCGCCTCGACAGTGGGGGCCTTCACCTTCTCCGCCAGCCACTCCGGCATCCGCGCGAGTTCGCCCGCCCAGTCCCAGTTTCCGTCCGCGCCGGTCACGTACTCCCAGCCGCGCCCGGCCGGGGCGGCCAGGGTGCGCATGGTCTCGAACACGCCCGCGGCGGGATCGACGGTGATGGCCTCGAACTGCGGGTGCAGGCGCACCCGCTGCTGAGTGATGCGCGAGCCGAAGGTGTCGGCGTAGAAGGTCTGCTCCTTGACCTGCAGCACCGCCGCCGTCACGTGATCCACGCCGTCGGCGGAGCTGAGCCGCTGCGAATAGTCCAGCAGCAGCGCCACTTTCTCCGGCGTCGGCACCTCGAAGGGGTCGATGTCGTAGGCGGAGACGTACTCGGCGTCGGCGTAGCGCGGCTCCGGAGCCAGTTCCACGCGTTCGCGATTGAGCGCGCGCAGCGTCCGCGCCACCGTCACCGCGCGCCGCGCCACCTGGGAGGCGGTCTCGGCGGTGGGGTCGGCGTGCGAGGCGAAACCCCAGGTGCCGTCGACGATCACGCGCACCGCGAACCCGAGATCGGCACTGTCGGACACCGATTCGACGCGGCCGTCGCGCAACCTGATGGACTGCTGCACGAGCCGATGCACCCGCAGGTCCGCGTACTCGGCCCCGGCCGCGCGGGCCGCGCTCAACGCCGCGTCGGCGAGCGCGGACAGCGGCAGCGCGCGGAACTGGCCGTCGATGACCTTGGTAGCGATGCTCACCCGCACCACGCTAGAGGGCGACACGCCGGGGGTTCAAGAAACCACGCAGCGCGACCGAAATTCACCACACGCACGACTGCATACGCTGCAACAATGCGTGAAGTGCGAAGAAGCACACCGGGAAACGGCACGCTCAACGGCCGGACATTCCGCGGATTGCCGATCGGATGCCGTACTGTCTGCCCGCGTGCCGCCATCCGCACTCCGCGATCGCAAACGGGAACGTACCCGCCGAGCCCTGCTCGAAGCCGCCGTAGAACAGTTCGAGAGCCGAGGATACGAGGCGGCCACCGTCGCCGATATCGCGGCCGCCGCCGAGGTCGGCACCCGGACGTTCTTCAACTACTTCGCCAGCAAAGAGGAACTGCTGTTCCCCGAGCCGGACGAACGCGTGCAGGCCGCCGTGCGCGCCATCGCCACCCGCCGCCCCGGTGAACGCCCCGTCGAGGTACTGCTGCGCGCGCTGCGCGCCGCCGGCGACAATCCCGGCGACCACCTCGGCGACGACCT